>JBCCFA010000056.1:0-14394 GCA_039029975.1 Pseudomonadota bacterium | reverse complement strand
GTCGGCTACTTGGGTGTTACGGTACCCGAGCAATACGGTGGGGCTGGTACAGATATGTTCACAAGCGGGCTAATCTTACAGGCGATGTCGCGCTGGAATCACGCGTTTGTACTGAGCTGGGCAGCACATGACAATCTTTGCGTTAATAACATCTACGCAAACGGCAACGAAGATCAACGTAATCAGTACTTACCTAAACTATGTGACGGTTCACACGTAGGGGCCCTCGGCTTAACTGAACCCGGTGCTGGATCTGATGCACTAGGCTCCATGAAGACGACCGCGCGTCGCGATGGTGATGATTTCGTTTTAAACGGCACGAAACTCTATATCACGAACGGACCAGTCGCGGACGTGATTTTGTTGTATGCGAAAACGGCGCCCGAAAAAGGTCAACATGGCATTTCCGCTTTTATTATTGAAACCAAGACCCCTGGATTTAAGGTCGCGCAGAAACTCACCAAGATGGGATTCCGTGGCAGCCAAACGGCAGAACTAGTTTTAGAAGACTGTCGCGTACCAGCAGGCAATCTCGTTGGTAAAGAAAATGAAGGGGTGCGCGTAGTGATGAGCGGGTTAGATTTGGAGCGCGCCATGATTACACCGATTTGCCTTGGGATCTGTGAGCGCGCATTGGATTTATCAATTGAATACGCAAAAACCCGTGAACAATTCGGGCGCAAAATCGGCGAATTCCAAATGGTGCAGCAAAAACTTGCCGATATGTACGTATGGGTAGAAACGCTAAGAACCTTCAACTACCGAACCTTAGTCGCGGCGGATCAAATTGGCCTTGGCGAAGCCGGTCGCGGGGAAATCCATAAACTCACCGCGGCGAGCGTGAAATATGGCGGCGAAATGATGAACAGAGTGTTAGACGAAGCCGTGCAGATACACGGTGGCACGGGTTATATTTGGGAATCTGAAATCAATCGTCTTTATCGCTCGATTAAATTACTCGAAATAGGCGCCGGCACAACCGAGGTAAGGAATTTAATTATCGCGCAGGAAATGTTGAAAGATTGACACCGATTAGTAGCGCGCCGAAAGTAATGCGGACGCCTTTTTTCTTCATCGCGCTTTTTTCATTCTATGGTTTTATCGAACCCGCTTCCGGACAACTGTCTTTTCACAGCGCGCCTGAAGGTGATCACTTTGTATTCGTCCCTGAGAAGGCGCCGAACCTCGTGCAGGTTATCGCCCACGGTTCAATCCTGAAAGGTAAAAGCGCAACTGAAACCGCCGAAGTCTATATTACTCGCTGGGTGAGCTACGCCGAAAAATATGGATTACTGATCATTGCGCCGGTATTCGATACCCCCCGTTTTGGCAATAAAAAAGGCGGTTACGGTGGTTATCGTAATCTGTTTGGCCGAGAGATTGCTGCGGATGAGTTTGTGTTGGACTTAGTAGCACGTTACCAACGTAACCACGCAATTCCGTCGCTTAAGTTTCTGCTATATGGTCACTCGGCGGGCGGCCAGTTCGCCATCAGGTTTAGCGTTACGCACCCTCAGCAATTGATCAAAACCGTGGTAAGCGCACCTGGTCGATACAGTTACCCAAACACACTGGTGCCGTGGCCATATGGCGCCGGCCAACTTGAAAAGAAAATCGTCTGGCAGAACGGACAATCAAACGAGATTACGGTTAAACCCAAGCTGCGAAATTACGCTGAAGCCGCAGGTTTAATTTCAGTCGTCGTCGGCGCCCTAGATTTGGCGCCGCAACCAAAGCGCCCCGCTCACGTTGGCGACACGCGGATCGAATTAGCCCATTCGTGGGCGGCTGCCATGCAAGAAAATGCCCGGACCTATGAACGGCCGGCCTCTAACAATGTCACGGTCGTTCCTGGTGTGGGCCATAGTTCGAAAAATTTGACGCGTCATAGCGCCAAAGTGTTGTTCGCCGATTTAACACCGCTTAATTAACAGGCGTAGCATTCATCCCAATAAGGCTCATCACCCCAGAGTTCCGCCAAGTAATCAATGAACACACGTATGCGACGAGGCAAATGTCGGGTATTTGGGTAAATTGCATAGAGTTCTAAATTAACCCACCGATACTGTGTGAGCACAGGTTCCAGCAAACCATTTTCAATGGCTTCATTGCAAATAAATGTCGGCTGCATCACCACGCCAAGACCGGCTATTGCGGCATCGCGAATAAAGTGACCGTGATTCGAACTCATCATTTCTTTTACGCGCACAGAGCCGGATTTACCGCGAGGTCCTTCGTAACGCCACCCCCCCTGGGCACGATAGGAATACTCTATGCAGGGATATTTGGATAAATCTTCTGGTTTTTTGGGTCGACCGTTATCTTCCCAGTATGTTGGGCTGGCTAACACTAAGCCGCTGACCGGCGCGAGACGTCGCGCCATCATGCGAGAATCAGCCAGTTTCGAGATTCGCAAAGCCATATCGAACCCATCTTCGACTAAATCGATATGTCGGTCGTTGAAATCAATATCAAAAATTACTTCGGGATGTAAACGAGCGAACTCCATGATCGCCGGGGTGAGATGCATGAGCCCGAACGCGGACGGGGCGGCTAGTCGAATACGTCCGCTGAGTTTCGTTTCCGAGGCATTCAGCGCACCCTCCACTTCCTCTAAGTCGCCTAACAGTCTTTGGCACTCGTCATAAAAACGTCGACCGGCATCGGTGAGGGTCATGCGCCGCGTGGTGCGATTAATGAGTTGAACGTTTAGCCTTTGCTCAAGTTCGGTTAGGCGCCGCGAAATCGCCGACTTTGCAATATGAGAAGTGTCCGCCGCGCGCGTGATGCTTCCTGCTTCGACCACGCGGACAAAATTCCGCATTTCTTCGAATCTGTCCATCCAATAGGTCATCCGCAAATTCTATTGTTCTAATAATAAGAACAATGTTTTAATAATTCCACTATTTATCAACTATAAAACGCCGTCCATAATTCGTCTCAAGCTCAGTAAATACAAACGTTCACAAACTTAGGAGAAACAACATGAAAGCACTTATCAACAAAACCAATGCAGTAAACGGGGCAAAAATCGCAGCAGCAGCGCTCATTTTCCAAACGGTGGTCGCCACTAGCCCAGTGATTAGTGCCGTAAGTGCGGCGATATAGTGCCAGCGTTATAGCAACGAGAACTTCGAAAATTTAGAGAAAAAAAAGACGCCGCTGAAGCGGCGTCTGATTTGCGCAAAACGTAAAATTATTGATCGCTAGTCGAACATTGCAACAGCGCGAGTCCAACCACCGGACGCGCCTTTGATTTTGCAAGGGAAACAGGCCACTTTGTACCCGAACGCCGGCAAATCTTCTAAATGGCGTAGTTTTTCCATATGACAATAGGGTGTATCTATTCCCGCGTAATGTCCTTCCCAAATGATCTTCGGATCCTTCGTTTTCATCCAACGCTCTAGCGTTTTCGAAAACGGCGCATCCCAACTCCAGCCATCTATCCCAGTTACCCTCACGCCCTGTTCGGTTAACCAGCGGGTCGCCTCCCCACCAACGCCACAACCCGTGTGAATATAGTCGTCTTTTCCATATGCAGCGCCTGCCGCAGTATTTACAAGGACAATGTCCAAGGGTTGGAGCTGATAACCAATGCGTTTCAATTCCGCTTGTACGTCGGTAGCGGTTGCAACGTACCCGTCTTCGAAATGGCGAAAATCCAATTTTACGGCGGGCCGGAAATACCAATCCAAGGGCATTTCATCAATCGTTGGCATTGGGTTGCCATGTTTATCGTGTGAGTTGTAATGATAAGGTGCATCCATGTGCGTACCGTTATGCGTGGTTAGGGAAATGTGCTCAATCGCCCATCCCTCGCCGTTCGGTAAGTCCTCCGGTTTTAATCCCGGAAACAACTCGCACAGCAGCGGCGCACTTTCTTTACCTGTGACGTAGCGAATTGATGGCCGCATGAAATCTGGGTCAACAACGGTTTCATTATCGAGTGGTTGGGTAATATCGACAAATTTGGACGGCAAGTTCATAAATTCTCCCTCAAAGAATCTTTGCTTTGTTTTTATTGTGATGCGCTAAATTATCCGAATGCTTTTTTCATCGTCATCTCATTGAAGTAGACCGTCAGGTCTGGCAGGAATGCCTCATGGTGCAGTAAATTCTGTAAATGAGAACGTGCGCGTTCACACTCTGCCGCGACAGAATCGAATATAGGCAGCAAATCCCTCTTCGCTAGCTTGTCCTTTTCGTGACGTTCAAGCGCAAACAAGGTGACCTCACAGGCAAAAGCAATATCTGCTATCGATAAGCTATCGCCAGCAATATACGGAGACGCGGCTAACGCGCGATCAATCGCCGTTAGATAGGTATCGAAAGCGTCTGACATTGGCCCGTGGACCGCAGCGAGTCGATCAAGATCGCCGAAACCAAACAGGTATCTTTGCGATTCGACGGCAAAATTCAAGCTGGCATCAAGGAACGAATCTATGCGTGTCGCCTCAAATGCATTTCCACCATAGAGCGGACATTTCGCCTCGCCGAGCCGCGCAACGATACGGAGTATTGAGTTCGATTCGAAGATACCTATTTTACCGTCGCCGCTAAAGGCGGCCGGCACATTGCCAAACGGTTGCGCTGCTAAGAATGCATCAGTTTTATGAATCCCGCCGCTGAAACCTTTTTTTGCAATTCTTAACGTTTGTGGATTATCACGCTCAGTTTCGGTTAAAGGATGGGCGTCAAAATCCCACAGCCAATCCTTCAACTCACCGGGTTTAGCGCCGCGGATCTCGATATCAACACCGTTCAAGCGGCTTGCAACTGTGGCTTTGTAAAGGCGTGGGTTTGGTAAATAAGAGAAAATTCTAATGTCGGCCATACAATCCTTCTTGTCTATTTTGTGCGGCGTAGCAAAGGCGCTAATTCGCTTATTTCGCTTATTTCGCTTCTGTTTCAAGAGTTTGCTAGTATATCTTGGATAACTTGGATACCCGCATTTAATGTTGGACGCTATATAGGCGAGCCTCTAAGGAGCCCATTATGACAAACGCTTTAAATACTATGAAATTTGACCCGAACGAAATCTCTTGGCAGAAAATGGGGTCCTATACCGGTTTCGGCTACTACCTATTGAACGTTGATGTTGAAAATAGGGTGATTGACCTCCTGTTTAATTTCGAAGCAAATCAGCAATGTTTTTACCACCGTCATCATCAGCCGAGTTCGGCTTTAGTGCTGCACGGCGAACAGCATGTATGGGAGCCGACAGTTGGCGGGGAACATAATCACGATATTCGTCCAACCGGACACTTCTCGATTGCTAAAGGCGCTGAAACGCATATAGAAGGTGGCGGACCTGATGGTTGTATTGTGTATCAGAATATCCGCGCTCGGGATGATCTGATCTACAGCATATTGAATGACGACCTGTCGACCAAGGTAGACGTTTACATTCGCGATTTTTACACCGCATTCGAGAAACAAGCGGCTTAAACGCGAGTAGACTGTATGAGCCGGCAACCCGTAGACACCGGCACTGACGAATTACTCTGCGAGATTTCAGAGCGCGTTGCGACGATTACATTTAATCGACCGGAAAAGCGCAACGCCCTGTCGGAGAATCTGTCCCCTGCGCTGCGCGCGTTAATGCCAGTATTGGATGTTGATCCAGACGTCCGCTGCATTTTGTTGACGGGCGCAGGTTCCGCTTTTTGCTCGGGTGGCGATGTTTCACAGATGGGTGGCGGCGCACTCGCAAGTTCGCAACAATCGCATGAAGCTCGCGTTGAGCATCTGCGCGGCCGGCAACGCACGCTAACCCAAAAGCTCTACGAGTTAAAAACCCCAACCGTTGCTGCCTTACCGGGTGCCGCGGCAGGGGCCGGCATGTCATTGGCGCTTGCGTGCGATATCCGTGTTGCCGCCGAATCCGCTTTTATTACCGCGGGGTTTGGACGCATTGGCCTGTCTGGCGATCACGGCGGCAGTTGGTTACTGACACGGCTTGTCGGGCCTGCGCTTGCAAAAGAACTCTATTTCACCTCTCGCCGCGTGCAGGCGCAAGAGGCGAAAGCCCTTGGTTTAATCAATACCATCTACCCGGACGAGTCTTTTCGCGCCGATGCGTTTGAATTTGCTAAATCAATCGCAGCTGGGCCGCCAATCGCTCTCAAATATATGAAAGAGCACATTAACCAAGCCCCGTTCCTACGCGCATCGGAAGCGTTCGATCTAGAAGCGGAGCACCTGATGCGCACTGCCGCGACAGAAGATCATCAAGAAGCCGTGGACGCGTTCATGCAAAAACGCGAGCCGAACTTTAACGGTCGTTAGAAGGAATTCGCAAGCGCTACCGCATCTTGCTTCGCTTTTTCGACCGCCGCCTCCACATTCTCAGGTGCCTCCAAAGTTGGCGCGACAATTACCCGGTTGACGTCGGTTAAGCCAACAAATCCTAACCAATTTTCGAAGTAAGGCTTTTGCAAATCGAAAGCCTCTGCACCGCTGCCGTCATGATAAACACCGGCACTGGAATATATCGCTGCCACCTTGCCAGAGACTAAGCCGCTATAACCAGTATCGGGAGAAAAACTCCACGCCATACCCGGTTGCGTAATTACATCGATATAGTGTTTGAGCTTATACGGAATACCAAAATTCCACATCGGCACGCTAAACACATATTTATCCGCAGCATTGAAACGGTCGAACAATGTCTGTACCTCGTTCCAGGCGGCAATCTCGCCGCCGCTAGGTGAGCCACCTTGCATCACGGCGTATTTTGCATTTAAGCGATCACCGTCAAATTCGGGCAAGCTTAAATCCCAAAGATCGAGTCGATCAATTTCATCTCCAGGGTTTGCCGCCGCGTATGCTTCTAAAAACGTGTTAGCGACATTGATGGAGTGACTTCGCTCCTTGCGCGGTGATGATTCGATATAAAGTAGAGTTGTCATGTTAGTTCTCATTTTTGAAATTAATGGGTACCGGCCGCGAGGATCATCTCACGAACACTAGCCGGTGATAATTGGCTGGACATAACCTTAACACCGAATGGGCGCAGCGCATCTTCGACCGCACCCATTAATGCGGTGCTAGTTGCGATACAGCCGTCTTCACCGGCGCCTTTCGCGCCAATTTTAGTGGATGGCGATACCGTTTCTAGATGTTCGATTTCAATCTCAGGCGCAGCCCATACGGTGGGCATGCCGTATTCTTTCATCGTGTTGACCGTAGGAACACCATCCTTGTCATAGCTGAAATTTTCATACAAGGTTCCACCAATTTGCTGCACCACACCACCTTTAATTTGGCCAGCCAGAATTAACGGGTTAAGTACCACACCATGATCGGCAACCAGCCATACTTTGAGTACCTCGACCAAACCAGTTTCAGGATCTACAGAAACTAGCGCGCCTTCGGCACCGTTCGCGTGCGCGGGGTAAAACTGCGCTCGGCCCTTATCATCTGCTTGCCAATTCACTTGAGGATGGCGATAAATACCGGTTGCTTCAAGTATTGGCGCGTCGGCTTGATCTAAAATTATCTCCGCGCCAGGTTGTACGTAGGCCGCAAACGCCAAATCTTTATAAGTACATGTTTTGCCATTCGTTGAGTTAGCGAAGATCCCATTTGATATCTCAATGTTCTCGGGCGCCCCGTCAAGCAAAACCGCCGCACCAATTTTGACACGCGCGATCAATTTTTCGCTGGCGTTAACCATTGCACCCACTGCGAACATGGCACCACGCGAAGAAAAGGTGCCCGATCCGAAAGGTGTCGCGGTCGTGTCACCCCAAGAAACTGATACGTCACTCATCTTGCAACCCAGAATGTCCGCGGCGACTTGCGCGTACGCCGTCTCAATACCCTGACCAATACTTTGGATTCCTGTTAGTACGTGAATCGAACCATCAGCGGCAATGCGCAGCGTGACCGATTCATAATTCTGGAATCCGCTACCCGGAAACGTAGCGCCTGAAGGTTCTATATAAGGGATCAGGCTGAAGCCTAGATATTTTCCCTGTTCTAATGCTTCTGCTTGTTTCGCGCGCAACGCCGGTAGATCCATGATTTCAGCAAGTTTGTCCAAACTTTCTTCGATAGATCCATTTTCTATGATCGAGCCAGTGCAAATTTGATGAGGATAAGATTTCAGCAGGTTCGTTTTGCGGATCTGAATTGGGTCAAGTTCAAGCTGATCGGCCGCTTGATCGAGTACCCGTTCCATCATCATATTTGCCAGGTCTTTCCCATAGCCGCGATAAGCGTTGTAGGGTGCTTTATTCGTCACAACACAACGAACTTGCGTGCGATAATCTTCTAATTGATATGGCCCCGGCGCATAGTTTCCGCCATTTAACGGCATCCCTAAGCCGGCAGCGCGCTCAGCCCCATCACAACCCATGTCGGCCAAAATGTTCGTGGTCATAGCGACGATTCGACCGTCGCGGTTAAAACCAGCGCGTACCGTCGTTTTGTAATCGCGCGCTGCTGGGCCAGCATGTATCCATTCGGCCCGCGTTTCGAAATAACAGACTGGGCGCCCCAGAAGTATCGTCGCAAGCATCGGCATGAACTCGCTGTCGACCGACAATTTTGCGCCAAAACCGCCACCCACATCGTCGGCCAACACTTGCACCTTAGTTTCCGGAATGTTGAAAACTTGGCTCGCGTACATACGCATCTGGTGCGGCACTTGCGTTGACGAACGGATGATTAAACGATTCTCAATCGGGTCGTAATCTGTGCGAACAACCCGAGTCTCCATCGGCATGGCGCCGAATCGATGTGACACTATTTCTTCTTCAATGACTAAATCTGCCTCACTGAACCTTTTATCGGGTTCACCATTTTCGAAGGCATAGTCAACTTGTACGTTGGATTGCCAATCCGGATACAACAACCCACGATGGTCGGCGTCAACTGCCGCCGCTTTTTCAAGATCCACGTTTACCGGTAAGTCCTCGTATTCGACATCAATCGACTGCATAGCATCTTCGGCTTGGGTGGGTGTCTCGGCAACGACAAACGCAATGGGCTCTCCATAGAACACGACTTTGTCGACTGCCATGGGGTAGCGGCGCGGTAATTTTAGATCGAGTAACTCCATCGATGGGGCAATAGGCTGCCAATGAGCCGCTGCTTCGGCGCCGGTCACTACTTTCACCACACCCGGCATACTAGACGCCTTGCTGGTATCAATCTTGACGATGCGGGCGTGGGCGCGGGTCGCCCGCAAAGAAGCTAAATGCAAATCTGATTGGACAGTAAACGTATCCGCATACCGACCTCGCCCGCTGACGACCCGTCGATCCTCACGCCGCGCGACTGGACGACCAATCCAATTGCTAGCTTCCTCTGGTAGATCTTGATCTGCTTCGGCGAGCGGCTCCGCTTGGCCAGCGGCGACTTTTACCGCGTGCACAATATTCGTATAACCGGTGCAGCGACAATAATTGCCAGACATCGCTGTTCTAATGTCTTCGTCACTGATGTGTTCGCCTGCTTTCTGATTAAGCAAAGCTTGAGTACTCATTAGCATGCCGGCCGTGCAATAGCCACACTGCAACGCGTGGCAGCTAATAAATGCTTCCTGCAATTTATTCAGTTGCCCACCCTCGGACAGCCCTTCTACGGTTGTCACTTCTGCGCCATCGCATCGCGCCGCTAGCATCAGGCAAGATTTTGTCGCCACACCGTCGACCAACACAGAGCACGCGCCACACGCGCCCTCTTCGCAAGCGATTCGAACGCCTTGGGTACGTGCTTCATCGCGTAAGAAATCAACGAGCAAAGTCCGGGGCTCTAGATCACGAGATACGGGAGCGCCGTTAACCGACATCGTCACATTGGCTCTGTCTATCATTTTGTCGCTCCCGATCGATCATAAGACAATCTTTGAAAAGCGCGAGCAATCAATGTTGCGGCAGTGTGCACCTTGAAGTCGCGAGAACCATAACTGTCCTCTATCGGATTCACTTCTTGCAGTGTTTCTAAAATCCGTTTCAAATCGGCAATGGTGCGTATTGAATCAAGTCGCTCTTCGATCTTTGCAACTCTAATTGGCGTCTGAGCCATGCCACCAAGCGCTACTGCCCAGTTATCTTTGTGGTTTAGGACACTAGCACTAACCACTGCCAAGTCTTGGCGCTGGCGCGAAAACTCGCTGTAAACGCCTAAGGAGCCGTTATTACGTTTCACTTTTACGGCTGTAACGAGCTGCGCTTGCGCATTCGGTTGCTGAAAACCGCTAAAGAATTCCGAAATGGGCATCGTTTCCGGGGCGGGTGATACTGCGTTAAGAAATTCCACTTCTGCATCGCTCGCTAACAAGGCAACCGCCATATTGGCGCGCGGGTCTGCCCAACACAGATTGCCAATGGTCGTACCGTGATTTCGAACTTGTTGATCGCCGATTCGATAAGCCGCCTCGGCCAGCCAAGGGAAATCCTGACCTACGAGTTGGTTTGCAGCCAACTGCTGATGCGTCACTTTCGCGCCAATCGTTAAGCAATCACCTTGGTAATTAATCTCGGCGTCCAACGAAGGAATGGCGCCTATATCAACAACGACTGAAGGTGTTCGCTCTCGCAAGCGCATTGCTTGCACCAAGCTTTGTCCACCGGCGATCGGCACTCCGCCCGAAGCAAGTAAGCTCAACGCTTCCTCGGTACTTTTTGGCGACACCAACTCGAAAGGCGCTGGCCTCATATCATCCCCCCCGTTCGCCTAGAAGATATAACTGGCTGTTTATTATGTCTTTATTAGACCATCAGCGGCACGATATAGAAAGCGCTTGGCGTTGCTGTTCCTCTGTAGCTGCCGCGGTGATCCTGATGTCTTCCGATCCATTGGTGACGAAATAATTGGCCAAATACGCCTATTTTTCCGTCGTTTACTTACAGGGTTCTCGCATCCCAATTGTTAGAATTTTGGCCTTCGCGAGTCGACTATGACTCACCCGGATTTAACGACAATCAAAGGATAAAACCAAAGGGGTTACAAAAATGAAACTACGTTATTTACTCCCGATCGCGAGCATAATCGCGTTGCCAATTGGCGCCAACGCGAACGACTTGCTTCCGCCCAACGCTAAACCAGGCGAGTGTTACGCACGCGTATTGCAACCGGCTTCTTACACCACAGCCGAGAAGAAAATTATTAAAAAAGAAGCGACCGAAATTATCGAACAGATTCCAGCTAAGTATGAATGGGCAGAACAGCGAGTCTTAGTTAAAGAAGAATCGGAATCAATGAAAGTTATTCCGGCGAAATACAAAACGGTCGAAGAAACTGTGCTGGTGAAACCAGCCGCGCAAAAAATTGTGCCGGTTGCCGCAACCTATAAGACGGTGGAAGAAAAAGTATTGGTGAAACCAGGTTACACCACCTGGAAAAAAGGCCGTGGATTAATTGAAAAAGTTGACAACGCAACGGGCGAATTAATGTGTTTGGTTGAAGTACCACCGGAATACAAAATTGTGAAGAAACGTGTTATCGACACTGCACCGACTACCAAAGTGGTAGAAATTCCCGCCGAGTATAAAAAAGTTAAGAAGCGTGTTGTTGCCGAAGCCGCGCGCGTTGAAACCACTAAGATTCCTGCCGAATACAAAGTAGTGAAAGTTCGCAAGCTCGTATCGCCCGCGTCAGAAAAACGTACTTCGGTGCCTGCCGAATACATTACTGTTCAGGAACAAACGAAAACAACGGATGCGGTACTGGCTTGGCGCTCTGTGCTGTGTGAAACCAATACGACCAAAGACATTGTTCGTCGCTTGCAGAATGCGCTTGCCTCGGCGGGCCATTATAAAGGGCCTATCGACGGTATCATCGGTAGCGCAACACGAACCGCGCTAACGACTTACCAAGATTCTAAGGGTCTAGCGCGTGGCCAAATGACGCTCGAAACACTGAAAAGTCTCGGCATTTCAATCTAATTATTCGCACTTTAGCTAGCGATAGGCGAAAGCCCGCGCGATCTCACCAGCGCGGGCTTTTTTATGCCGCTTCCACCATGTGAACTGACATTTGCGGATACGGAATCGACACCCCTTCAGCATCGAAGGTCAGCTTCACCTTTTCAGTGATTTCAAACTTAACGTCCCAGTAATCTTCGGTGGCTACCCACGCTCGTACCGTGATGTTGACGCTATTATCACCGAGCTCGCCAATAACGATTACCGGTTCTGGCGCTTGTTTAACGCGTGTATCCGCCTCAAGGAGTCTTTCGATAACACCTTTAGCCACGGCTATGTCGTCCTCATATCCAATACCAAAAACCCAGTCCGCTCGCCGTTCATCGTGTGCCGAATAATTAACAATCGTATCAGCGAATATTGCCCCATTAGGCACAATGATCTCTTTATTATCCGGCGACGTTAGCACGCTGGAAAAAATGTTCACGCGCCTAACCGTACCGGCAGTACCGGCGGCTTCAATATAGTCACCCACTGAGAATGGCCTGAAGACCACAAGTAACACACCAGAGGCAAAATTTTTCAGCGAATCTTGTAGCGCTAAACCAATGGCCAAACCCGCCGCACCAATTAAGGCCACGAGTGACGTAGTGTTTACGCCAAGCTGATCGAGCGCAATGACCAATAAGACGAGATAAAGAAACGACTTCGCGAGAGAACAAATAAAATTGCGTAGTATCTCGTCAAAGCCTGCGCGCTCGAGACCCCGCCGAACAAGCATCAAGATGAACTTCACCAAATAACGACCAAGAATCAAAACGCTTAAAGCGATACAGATATTCAAAATCCATGGTACATAGGTATCTGGATTTGAAACCCTTTCGGTAAGCGTGTTGAAATCGAAATTTTTCATACGGTACTCCTAGAAACGCCATTGATAGTTAGCAAGCTTGCTCACAAAAGCCTACCAAACGTTTCGTACCGCTTGAACTATTGCTTCGGTTTTTTAGCGTGGGAACGCCGGCGTGAATGCCAAATTCAAACTGGATAGGAGATTGTGTCGCTTTCGGATAGTTGACGAGAAATTCTTGGCAACAATGGCCAATCACAGAGCGTCGATGAACGAATCCAGATGCTTAAGCCAATGATCTTTTCGCAGGTATTCGCGCTGCACGCCCGCCAGCAAAGCGCCACGCTCACCGGCGTAATTCATTTCATACAGTTCGTGCCGGGAACCAAAATCGCTACCACAGATGTCCCAGGCAAGCTTAAGCAACTGAGTTTTTTCTTTGCCATCGATATTGGCACCGCGCAGCGCACGTTCAATATCTTTCCCTACTGGCGAGCCCAACTCATCCATTGATACCGGTTGCTGAACCAAGGCGCCGCCGCCCAGCTTCTGTAATAAACCAACTAGCTCGGGGTAGTAAATTGGCCCTAAAGCGCGTCCGGCTTGAAGCGCCGTCAAATCCGGGTAGATCACGCCGTTGACCGAATCAACGAACGCTTGTTGTTCGGCTGAACGCGTTGTGGAGCGAATGACCTCCACTTTAACCGCAGCTTCGCCCAAGGCTTCCATGATATCTGGCTTATTCGCAATGCCCTGCGCTTCTGCAAGACGGTGCGCCAGTGCGTAAACAAAACCCAGCTTAACTTCCAATCTTGCGTTAGTTTGATGCGCGGTAAGTTCTCGCATGCGACTTTCGCGATAAAGTCGATTCAGCAATCCAACATTTTTATGGATAAATACCCTCTCCCAAGGTACCAAGACTTGATCAAAAACCACTGTGGCGTCCATCTCGTCAAATCGCGAAGACAAGGGAAAGTCTCGCCGAGCGCCTTGATTGGTGAAAGAGGGTCGACAGATAGTCTTTAAACCTGGCGTATCCATGGGCACTGCAAACACGTTGGCGTAATCTGCTTCGGCAGGTTGGAAAGTTGGGGGAAAAGGCCAGACCAAGATTTCGTCAGCAAACGGCGCTGCAGTTGCAATGCGTTTTATACCATCCAGGATCATGCCGTCTGAGTTTTCATCAACAACTCGCAAGCATATACCCGGATCAGACTGCTCATGACGAAGTTTGCCTTTGTCTAGCTGTGGGTCTAATAACGCATGCGTCAGGAATAAGTCGTTTGACGCCACATGTTGATAAAAACTGACAACGGCATCTGCCCGCTCTTTGCAATCTTCAGCAAAAAAATCCTGTTTGGCGGCAAGCGCTGTCACCATGGCGTTCAGAAAATCAGGACTACGGCCAATCATGCCGCAATTTGTTTCCGCCCAAGCGATGTAGGCCTCGCGCTTTAATGCCAGCTGCTGAACGTTGCGCGGGATTTCGAAAGCGCGGCCGATAGGTTCGCCAAACTCCGCACCGTCAGCCACTAATACATCTGAGAACGCGGGATCGTTTTGCAAATCATATAAAGCAGCAATCGACCTAATCGGCTCCGCGAAAGCATCGAACGTTGTCACATCGTCGACTTTTTTGCCGCCGTACCAAACTTCGCGACCGTCCTT
>JBCCFA010000055.1:0-14427 GCA_039029975.1 Pseudomonadota bacterium | reverse complement strand
TTTTGAATAATTATTGACCAGGGAGGTCACGAAGGAAATTAAATTAATAAAATCATTGTTTTTGATTTTCGGGCGGTAAATAAGCTTAAGTAGATTGTGGCGAGTGCTATGTTTTAAGTCGAAAAAAAACAAACGACCATGTTTTTCTCCGTGTACTCTGTGTCCTCCGTGGTTCATTATTCGGAGTCAATTAATCTCGAAGCAAGCAAAAAGCATTAAGAAAATAAAACAACGACGTTTAAGTTTTCAGCTTTGCCCATTTCAGTCCATATTACGTGTATGCCGAGAAAGTGAAGTTCAGCAAAAGCAGGTTTTAATATGTCTCTTGATACATCATTTACCGAACTCGTTGGTTGTCGCTACCCAATTCAGAATGCCGGCATGGGAACAGCATCCCCGGCTTTAGCGTATGCCGTGGCTGAAGCGGGCGGACTAGGCACGCTTAGCGGGGTTGGTCCATCGATTGAACAACTCGAATCGATTGTCGCTTCAGACCTAGCGCCCAGGGCAGGGTTTTTAGGGATTAATTTTCTGATTCCCTTTCTTGATGATCTAACCGTTATCGACCGCATCGCGCCACACGTCCGTTTGGTCGAATTTTTCTATGGAGACCCCAAATCCGAAATCGTGGATCGTGTGCATCAGGGCGGTGCTTTAGCGTCTTGGCAAGTGGGATCACTTGCGGAAGCGGAGCTGGCAGCCAGTACGGGCTGTGACTTGATTGCTTTGCAAGGCGTGGAAGCGGGCGGTCATGTGCGGGGTACCAGAGGTTTATTCTCTTTGTTGGCGGAAGTACGTGAAACCGTTTCGCTGCCAATTATTGCCGCGGGTGGAATCGTGAATGCCCGCACGGCGGCGATGGCCCTGGCTTGCGGAGCGGCGGCGGTGAGAGTGGGAAGCAGATTTGTAGCAACGCCTGAATCCGGTTATCACCCAGATTATGTGAATGCGATCGTTCAGGCGAAAGGCGATGTAACGGAGTACACGGGGAAATTCTCAGTAGGTTGGGAAGACGCGCCGCAGCGGATATTAAAATCTTCAATTGAAGCAGCAGAACAGAGTCGGGATGAAATCGTCGCGACAATCAAGTTTGGTGACTCAAGAGTCGATGTACCGCGCTTCAGTTTTTTCGCACCAACCGTAGACACGGAAGGCGACGTGTCCGCCATGGCGCAATATTGTGGTCAGGGGGTTGGCATGATCAATGATGTTCGGCCGGCCGCGGAAATCGTGGCAGAGATGGCGGAAGGTGCTCAGCGCTTATTGGAATCCGGTTTGTAGCTTGGAATTTCGGAGTTGAATCAAGGCTTTATTTAAAACCACGAAGAACACTAAGGACACGAAGGGACAAAAATATCAAACATAATCGTGTTCCGAGTATTTCGAGAAGGTAATCACAGTCAAAAAGCCGGAGTAGATGCCGCAACTCAATTCAGAAAAAATAAAAATTTGTGTTTCTTAGTGTTCTCCGTGTTCTTAGTGGTTAATTCAAACCTTAACAGAATCCACTCACTCTTCGGGTTACGGGACTCTCAACCACCGCCATCCAAATTCAAACCGACGCCGTTAACATAACTAGCGCTGTCCGAACATAGCCAAAGCACCGCTTCGGCAACTTCTTCCGGTTTGCAAATACGCCCAATTGCTAATTGTTCCCCGAATGATTGCTTTACGTCTTCGTTGCCACCAACCATGCGATCGAGCATCGGCGCATCAACGGCGCCTGGACAAACGGCGTTGATGCGTAAGCCCTTCCCGGCATATTCCATTGCCGCCGATTTTGTGACACCCATGATTCCGTGCGCGGCTGCGCAGTACGCCGCGAAGTTTGGAAAACCCACTAAACCCCAATTGCCTGCCATGTTGACGATTGCACCAAAGCCTTGGTTTTTCATCGCGCTAAGTTCTGCGGCCATGCAACGCCACACGCCGTTCAGTTTGGTGTTGATCATGGTTTGCCAGTCGGTTTCGCTTATCTCATCAGTGGGCACCGCTGGTCCTTCCCAACCTGCGTTATTGAAAGCTGCGTTCAGGTGTCCGTATTTATTAATAATTTTTTCGACAAGTTGGGCGGAGGAATCGGGATCCACAACGTCGCAAGGGTAGAATTCAAGTTGATGTTCGAGAGCCGTTGATGCGCCTTTTTCTTGGTTACGCCCCGCGATAATCGTAATGTATCCGGCCGCCCGAAATGCTTTGGCGGTAGCTAGACCGATACCGCTACTGCCGCCAACAACGAGGGAGACTTTATCTGTCACGTAAAATTGGGATCAAGAAACGTTGCGTATCAAAGTTTAAATTCGACAACAGCGCCGCCGCTGCCATAAAGCGGGCCATAAGCGTGCACCTCTGCGCTATCAAACGACCCGTTCATTGCGCCAAGCAAAAAGGCCATGTGTTTGAACCCCATATCGACCCGCGCTTGGGCAGCATAGTCTCCAGCGTCACCTTTCAATGCGTCGACGTCGCCAGTTTCCATGAGGCTCAATATTTTTCGGTTCCAGGTATCCTCTTCAGGATTTGCGATTTTATCGTCGGCGATATCAATCACATGACGATATATCGAACCGGATAAGCCGCCCACGCCTACCACGGCAACTCGACGGCCAAGTTTCGCCGCCTGCTCACGAACGCAAGCACCTAAGGCTTCGGTCATGGCCCAATCATGATAAACATTGTTGGATGTAACCACTGTTGGGTAGTCACCGTGAGGATTTAGAAAATTCGAAGCGACTATCGTGCCGGTGTCGACGGGGAAAGCATCGTAGTCGACGCCTTTCGAGCGAATGCCGACTGCTTGTGTTGATTCGATAATCGCTTGGGTTAGGTTCACATCGGTATGCATGTCGAACGCGAGATCTCCAAACTCATGCCAATTTTCATCGACGTGCACGCCGCTAACATGCGCACGCGTTTGCCAGAGCTGGTCAAGCACCGCAATCCATTGCGTCGAGTAAATTGCGATCGTGTCGGGATTCGATCTCGCCAAGGCGCCGCCCGCAATATCCATGGCATCAGCCAATGCGCCCCACGGGGGATTGTCCCGTTGTACTTCGGGCAGCGGTGACCCAGGTAGTAAGAATGCTGAAACGACGGTCATCTGATTATGCGGCCGAAGCCAAACCTGCTTTCACTAAGTTCCATTCCATGACGGCATTGCCCGTACCGATTACGGTGCCGTAACCATGAAGTTCTCCTGGCACCTCGGTGTAATCCATAGCACTAAACATCCATGTGAATGCCCCGGACTTAACTTCTGCAAATGCTTCGTCAATAAATTGCGGTAGGACACTAAATACTTCTTTCGTTTGCCCTTTGCGCAGCATATCGATGATGCGCATATCCCATAGATAGCCCTCGTAATTTTGCGGATGTTCTTGGGCCATGTCCTCCGGCGGCACGGGTTCTTCGTGAAAGTGGTAGTGGCATAGGGTGTTCGACGCTAGCAATACGGCGCGTTTGCCGCTCGCCTCAATCGCTTTTTTGGTCGCTTTGCCGAGGATATCCATTTCCTCAAGTCCCTCTTCCGTAGTGAGGTAATACGGAGAATTATTTGCGGAGATACCAACCACGGGAATATCCCATTGCGGGCGAATCATATGCAACGTCGTGATAGTGCCGTAGTCCACCCTAAATTTTGGGTTACGCATCATCTTCGTGGTTAAGCCCATCGCTGCCGCTTCGTCGCAACATGCTTCGGCCAACGTGATATCAACATCTAAGGAAAAGTCGTAACGAAACAAATTCGGAAAGATTGGATCGACGGAGCGACCATCTAACTTTTCTACACCCAAAAAGTGATGACCTTGTTGTGTAATCCAATGCGGCGAATGCACTAATAGAACATCTGGTTTGAGTTCGTCCAAAGTTTGTCGAGCGCGTTCATAAGCCCAACGCAATTGCTCCCAACCACCTTTCGAACGGGGTTCATTTTGTGGTGGGTTTTCGCCATAAACTAAGTGCGGCGGGTGGGGTGCAAGGTAGCCTGCAATGATTTCACCTTTGCTCATTTTTATACCTCGTTCACCAAATTGGGTGGTTTGGTATCAGTAAAGCTAGTATGCCTAGGTATCCGACCTCGGCGCAAATCGTAATCTTGAGGCTAACCAAAACATGTTCTATCAGCGTATCGCAAAGGGTCTTATTGGCGAGCCGGTAGCCCCTTTCAAAGCGAGCGGGGCCACTGAAAAAGCAAATTCGTAGATTTCGGCGGCAATCAGATCATCGAAGCGCATATTTTCAATAATATAAATCCCATTTTCGACCAAGAACTTCTGGTGATTGGGTGCAAATTTTTTCGGATCAGGGCCGGGTATTGCTTCAACGGCCCAGTTATCAGTACCCACGAGTAGCACCTGACGTTCAACCAGCCAGTCGCCAGCTTCGTCCGATAAACCGGGTGCACAACTGTTGAATTTGTTGTTGTCGGTTTTCCAGTAGCGTCCCCACCCCGTGTGATAGAGCACTGCATCGCCGGCTTGGATTGCGTCTAGATTGAGGTTTTGGTTTTTTAACGCCGCCTCCAAATCAGCGACGGTAATTTCTTCAGAGCAGTTTAATGCCCGGCCCCGTAACTTAGCGATGTCCAAAAATATCCCGCGGGTAAAAATCGGGGTAACGTGTTCGATCCCTAATTTAGTAAATCCACGACCAGTACCAATGTCTGCATGGGTGTGTCCATTGTAGTAGCGGATTTGATTTAAATCCCCCGGCGGTCCGAGCTGTGTGCCCATGTGACTTAAGGAATCGAACTGTGTGCCATCTTGGGTTAGGTGTCCGCTGATGTGATCTTCATTCCACACGAGCTTGTTTTCGCCCAGTGGTCCCCAGGAGGGTGCCCCCGGCACAGTTAGTGTATATTTTCGGCGTTGGGGCGTGAGCGCAAACAACGGCATGTCTTCTTCGAAGACATGACTTAGATCGTAAATCTTACCGGTAGTAATGAGTGTGCTTGCCGCGACTATTTTTTCCGGTGTGAGTAAATTAAGCGCGCCGCGTTGATCTTCTGCACCGTACTTTGAGGGCCACCATTGCTGACGAATATATTCAGATTCAGCACTAGCACCGGACAGCGTGCCCGCGACGCAAAGCACAAGCGTAGCGAGCCACAGTGGCCGAATCATTTCAGCAGGTACTCAATGTGTATCCGGTTAAATTCTTCAGGTTCTTCCCATTGAGGCCAGTGCGCGCTGTTCTCGAGAACAATTAATTCGCAATCCGGAATAAGGGTTGCGCCTTCTTCAGCCAAAGGCACCAATTGGCCAGGATTATATTTTGTCCACAACAGCAGCGTCGGAACCGGAATTTGCGTCATAAGATCAGCGGTGTTCCAGACTTCCTGAACCTCTTTGATCAAAAGCGCACCAATACTAGCTTCTGCGATCTTGCGAACTGTGGCGGCGCGGCCAGGTTGTGCGTAAATCTGATATCGACACTCCACTAGTTCGTCGGTGACACTGTGATCCTCGTGTACCAGCCAGCGAAGTCTCATACGTACCGCATCTCGATCCGGTGCGCCGGTCGCTTTGCGAGTACGTTCTAGAAGATCTTCTAAATCTTTTGCGCCTTCGGGATCTGGTGGCAGCAAGATCCCGGTGTTCATTACAATTTTATGTATCCGCTCGGGGTGTTGGATGGCAAACCAGGCCGCAACTTGTGCGCCAAGCGATTCGCCAGAGAGGTAGACTTTTTCTTCGCCAATCGCATCGATAAAATTAAGCATGAACTCGAGGTAGTCTTGCGGACCGTATTCGAGATCTGGCATGTCCGTATAGCCATGCCCCACCATGTCTACCGCCATGACTCGAAAATGTTTAGCGTGCTCTTCGATGTTCCTGAGGTACGCTTCAGCGTGTCCGCCAGTTCCGTGTAAAAAAATCAGCACTGGTCCCGTGCCAGCCTCTATCACGCGTGTGCTTACGCCCGCGGCATCCACGTAAGATTGTTTAAATGCCACCCCTTGTAAGGTGTTCCAAATGCTCCCCATGATTCATTCCTCAAATGCTATGACAGAGGGCCAAGCTGGGTGCATCGAACTCAGCTCCTGCGCCACTGCCTTGGCCTATGGTATCTTACGGCTATTCTCTGTCGGGCGAGTAATGCCGTCAAACCATCAATTGGCAGCGGAATTTTGTCATTGCTTAGCAAGGGGTGGATACTCATGAGCGCGACCAGACCGATTCGAAACGAACTTGATCGCAAAGCAAAAGCTAAGTCCAAACATCGCATGCGGGGCGGAAACGTTGAGGGCGATCGCGCAAATACTCAGCGCGAGCAACGACTTTACCAAAACTACAAAGATGCGGAATGGGGCTTCGTTAATCACTGGTACCCCGCCTTATTCAGCGAGGAACTGGCGGATGGCGATGCCGAAGGGATTACCGTCTGCGGGATTCCGATTGTTTTGAGACGGGCGAAAGGAAAGGTTTACGCGCTCAAAGATCAGTGTTTGCACCGCGGCGTGAAACTTTCTGCAAAACCCTTATGTCTGTCTGACTCAACGATTACCTGCTGGTATCACGGCTATACATTCGATCTAGACAGCGGTGAATTGGTCTCCATAGTGGCGGCCCCTGACGACAAAATTATAGGCACAACGGGCATCACCACCTATCCGGTTGAGGAAATCAACGGCATGATTTTTGTTTTCGTTCGTGACGACGAGTTCGACGAAGAAGTGCCACCTTTGTCGTCCGATCTACCGATTCGATACCCCGAAAGTAATGAACGCTTTCCGCATCCGCTATGGCCTGATACACCAGGTGTGTTAGACGAAAACGCCGTGTGTTTGGGTATTCATCGAACCGGCAACGCAAATTGGCGAATTGCCTGTGAAAACGGTTTTGACGCAGGGCACTTGCTTATTCATAAAGATAACCCCATCACGCTAGCTAAAGATATGTCGCTACCCATGGGTATTAAATGCACCAACACTGAAGAGGGTATGGTGCCACTCGAAGATGAAGACGGACCGAAAGGGTTTATTCAATTGTTCTACTCGTCCGATCATTTTTTACCAGTACTAGAAAATGAAGTGCTAGATATGAAAGTTGACGGCGTGGCGGGTCGGCCCTATCGAACTTCAGTCGTGTTACCGGGCGTATTGATGGTCGAAAATTGGCCGGAAGAGAATGTTGTGCAATATGAGTGGTATGTACCGATTAGCGATGACACTTACGAGTATTGGGAGGTCTTGGTGAAGATCTGCAAGACCGAAGAAGAACGAAACGCTTATCAATACCGTTATGATCACTTGTACCAACCGCTATTCTTAGAAGGTTTCAACAACTGCGATCTGTTCGCGCGAGATAACATGCAAGACTTTTACGCCGACGGCACCGGGTGGAACGATGAGCAGCTCGCCGACATGGATGCGTCCGTCATTTATTGGCGCAAACAGGCGTCGCGTTTTGCGCGCGGGATTGCTAAACCGCCGCGCGGCGTTGCGGGCTCTTTGAAAGCCACTAGTCAGCAAATGACTGCGAGTGCCGAGGGGCGTAAGCCAGCCTATAAAGTGAAAAAAGCGCCGAAGATCTTGTAAGCCATTTTTTCTGGGTTGCGGTGTCGGAACTTCCATCGGTGTAATTTGCTAATTTAACGCTAGAATTAGTGCAAAAATTGCTTATATCCGGGTTAGGGGAAACCGAATGCCGACCTTAAGTATCGTTATTCCTTGCTATAACGAAGAAGCGACGCTCGCCGCGTGCGTCGAGCGGGTGCTCGATATCGAAAGTGAACACGTTAAGCTGGAAATCGTTGTCGTCGACGATTGTTCCACCGATCGAAGTGTTGAAATTGCCACGGCGCTAGCTGACGAATATCCGCAAATCCGACTAGCACGACACTCAGTGAATCAAGGTAAAGGCGCGGCATTACGGACTGGATTTCAAAATGTCACCGGTGACTACGTTGCAGTTCAAGACGCGGATTTGGAGTACGACCCGCGAGATCTATTACGCTTAATTGAACCCCTAGAATCTGGCCAGGCCGACGTTGTCTACGGCTCCAGATTCTTATCTGGAGGGGCGCATCGAGTCTTGTATTTTTGGCACTCAATGGGCAATCGTTTCCTGACGTTCATGTCAAATATGTTGACCGATCTAAATCTCACTGACATGGAAACGTGTTACAAAGTTTTTAAACGCGAAATCATCCAAGGCATAGAAATCAAAGAAAATAGATTTGGGTTTGAACCGGAAATCACCGCCAAAATTGCGCACATGCGTTTACGCGTTTACGAAATGGGCATCAGTTATCACGGTCGTACCTATGAGGAAGGAAAAAAGATTGGTTGGCGTGACGGAGTGCGGGCCATCTATTGCGTTTTTAGATACAACGCCCATAAGGCGCCAGCGCCGGTCCAGTTTTTGATTTATTTAATGATTGGCGGTATCGCCGCAGTCGCCAATCTCGGCATATTTCTAGGTGCTGTCAGTTCTGGGCTCAGTATTTCTATGGCTGCCCCTTTGGCTTTTTTCCTCGCCGCGATTATCAACTACTGGTTATGCGTTTGGTTGCTCTTTAGGCGGCATGTCCAATGGTCCGGAAACGCAGAGTGGGGTGTTTATGGCGCGGTGGTGATTGCGGTAGCGATTTTCGATCTGGTAGTTACAAAACTTGCGATAACTATGGGTCTAGGCTTAGGAGTTTCGAAGCTGCTGGCTACCGGGCTCGGCCTTGTTTTGAACTTTTTAGGCAGAAAATATTTTGTGTTTCGAGAATCACCGAGCGGACCCTGGCAACCTTCAGTGGGCGAATGAATCGGTTAATTTTGTGTGAATATCGATTTTAAGTTTGCTGACGGGGCGCTATTCAGCTTCGATTGCAAACCTGAAGAGACAATCCTTAGCGCCGCCGCTCGAGCGGGCGTGCCAATCTTATCGCAATGTCAAAGCGGCTCGTGTGGCACCTGTATCGCGAAGCTAGTCGACGGCGGTGCCAATTTCGTTACTCAGCAAAGTTCTTCATTACTGGCCAGCGAGCGCGAGCAGGGGTATCGCTTAACTTGTCAGACCTTGCCCACGAGTGATTGCCAATTCGACGTGGATTATGACAGTGCTTTGGGAGAAATCTTACCCGAACAGTATGAGGGCAATATCGAGGAGATTTCGTGGTTATCCAATGATGTCGTTTATTTGAAAATTGCGCTGCCTGATGACGACTGGTTTCAGTTCGAACCCGGGCAGTTTGTGCAATTGAGAGTACCCGGAACGGATGCGTGGCGCTCGTACTCAATCGCTTCCGGTGCCCGCGATATGCCAAATATTGCTTTTTATGTTCGCATACTGCCTGAGGGGGTTATGTCCGATTATTTAAAGGCGGAAGCCGAAGTCGGAGACCTCGTTGAACTTGAAGCGCCTTTTGGGTCGTTCTGTCTCCGTAAATCAAAGTCTCAACATATTTTCATTGCGGGAGGTACGGGCCTCGCACCATTTTTCTCGATGTTTGAATCGATCAGACAATACTCAGGCTCCAAGCCAAAGATATTATTGAGCTTTGGCTGCGCGAACGATGCCGGGTTGTTTGCAGTAAATGAAATCGAAGATGCCGCGTTCATGTTGCCGACGCTGCAACATCGAATCAGCGTTGAGGAAAAGCTCGATGGTGACTCGGCCGCGTTAGTCGGCAATCCGGTGGCCGCGATTTCGGCTGCCGATATACAAAGCGAAGAGGCCGTTGCTTATCTTTGCGGTCCGCCCGGTATGATAGACGCCGCGCGCTCGCACCTAATTAATTTAGGTTTATTTCCAGAGAATATCTTTTCGGAACAATTTGTCTCATCTGGATGAGTTATTTAACGCGATAATGTTCCCACGAACCGACGTTTTTCCAAGTTGCTGTGGCAATACTTTATACTTAAAATAATTCAACTAGCCCGAGTATTTTCTCTCGGTCGGAAATCGATCACATGACTCAGTCGAATCGAAGACAATTTGTTCAGCGCACCATGATCGGCACCTTAGCATTCCAAGTTGCAGGCGCCACGAGTTGGCTTACGCCACGCCAGGCTCACGCCAAGGAAGTTTCACTAAATTTTTTCGACGAGGCACAGCGTAAACTTTTAAGTAGTTTTTGTGAGCATCTTTTACCCGGCGCGACGGAAGCCGGTGTGGCTGAATTTATCGATCAACAGCTAGGAGAATCGCCGCACGAGTGTATGTTGATGTGCAAATATTTTCCGGGCATAAATGCGCCGTACGATAGTTTTTACCATGGAGGGTTAAAAGCGTTGGAGATATTGGCGGATGCCAAATTCAAGCTTTCGTTTGCCAAACTAACAGCGCCGCAAAAAAATGAAATAGTGGCATTGTTATGGGAAGGAAAAGCCGACCCCTGGGCGGGGCCACCGCCTCCTCTCTTTTACATGATGTTGCGTAGTGATGCCGTCGACGTTGTTTTTGGCACCGAGCAAGGATTTCAAGATTTAGGCGTTCCGTACATGGCGCATATTCGTCCCCCGCATGATTGGGCGCCGCCCACGAGTACGGATGATTTAATCGATGATGAGAGTCAGCATGGCTAAAAGTAGCAATGAGAAGGTTGACGTAGTCATCGTCGGTTCGGGGGCCTCCGGCAGCGTGTTCGGTGCCACCCTAGCGGAAGCGGGTAAGAGCGTATTGATTTTGGAAGGTGGAAAATCTCGCACGATGGATGATTTGGTGAGCTCGCAAATTTGGGCGCGGCGGCTGAAGTGGGGTGCGCCGAATATTGAAGAGCAGGGCACACCTATCTGGTACAACTTTAATGCCGGTCATGGTTACGGCGGCGCGGCGATGCATCATTATGGCGTCTGGCCTCGCTACCACCCTGAGGATATGAAAGAGCAGTCGATGTTCGGTAAGGGGCTCGACTGGCCGTTCGAATATGACGTACTGCGTCCGTTCTATGATCAAGTGCAAGCCGATGTTGGTATTGCGGGAGACGCTGAAAAAGAAATTTGGCGTCCGGCGGGCGATCCTTATCCGTTGCCGCCGGTATTAGTCAATCAACACGGACTGACTTTAGCAAAAGGCTTCGAAGCAAAAGAAATGCACACGAGCCCGATTCCAATCGCCGTGCTATCGCGAAACTATAAGGGTCGGCCGGCATGTATTTGGGATGGCTGGTGCGATGCAGGCTGCCCGACCGGCGCCTTGGCAAACCCATTGGCGGTTTATATCCCGCGGGCTTTAAAAGCAGGTGCAACCATGCAAGCAGAGGCACAAGTTACCCGCGTTTTAACCAATAAAAAAGGTGATCGTGCAACCGGCGTTGAATATGTAGATGCCGAAGGGCAACGCCACGTGCAAGAAGCGGACATCGTCGTGCTGGCCGCCTTTACGGTGGAAAACCCCCGCATACTGTTGAATTCCGCGACAAGTGCGCATCCAAACGGGCTAGCGAATTCGAGCGGGCTAGTCGGGAAATATCTGCTTAGCCATGCCGCCGTGATGGTATTCGGTATGTTTAAAGAGGAGACCCACAATTACTTTGGCACCACCGGCGGTCAATTATTTAATCAAGACAAATTCGATAAAAACAGCAGGGAGGGGGCTTTTGGTTCTCAACAATGGGAAATAGGATTGGCGACTAAACCGAATGATCTCTTGGGCGTATGCATGAGCCGACCCGACCTCTATGGTTCGGCGCTGCACGATTTTATGCGCACGGGCGTGAAGCATTTAGGCGCCATGGTCGGCGTTTGTGAAGATTTACCACAGTTAAAAAATCGTGTTGAGCTATCGGATAAAAAAGACCCTAACGGCATGCCAATCGCCCGAACCGTTTATGAATACTCACCCGATGCGATGAAACTATGGGAAGCGACTGCTCAAGACGGTGTTGATATCATGCACGCAGCTGGTGCCAAAGAGGCTTGGCATGGCCCCTTGGGCGGACAGCACATTATGGGCGGTACGATCATGGGTTCCGATCCAACAAAATCGGTGACAACGCCAGAGTCTCGCACACACGATGTGAATAATTTATTTATTGGGGGCGGCGGCGTGTTTCCCACTTCATCATGTGTGAATTCGACGTTTACACTGCATGCGACTTCATTGATGAGCGCTGAATATATTCGCGACCATTGGGGCGAAGTAACAAGCTAACTACGACAACGTAGTTGTCGTAAGAGGCGCGTAGAGAAATAACTTTGCCAACTAGCAGCAACTTCCAAAATGTTTATGAGGCCTTCGCAGCTTCAGCAACTACGCACCCGGACAAACCTTTTTTACTTATAACGGCGAGCGTCGCGCAAAATTACGACATTGCGGCGGGAGACATCAGCTATGGGCAAGCCAAGATACAGGTAGATAAGCTTGCCCAAGCTTACCGTAACGCAGGTTACGTAAAACAAACAAGTCGACCAATCCGCGTTGCCTTAATGGTGGATAATCGGCCAAGCTTTTTCTTGCATTGGTTCGCACTGAATTCTCTGGGCGTTAGCGTTGTGCCGATTAACGCAGAATTCAACGCCAAAGAGCAGGCTTATTTGTTGCAACAAAGTGAAGCCTGTTTGTTGGTAGCGACCGATTGTCATCTTGAACGCGGCGCTGAAGCGATTCGTTTGCTGGCAACGGCAATTCCTGTCGCATCCGATAACGACCCCACGTTCCCCAGTATCGGAGACGCGGAGAATCTTTCGGCCCCCAATACAAGTGACGAGTGCGCGATGCTTTTCACTTCAGGCAGCACGGGTAATCCCAAGGCGTGTTTATTGTCGAACGAGTATTATCTCGAAATGGGTTATTGGTACCGCGATATTGGTGGGCTGTGCGAACTTGCCCATGCTGAAGAACGTTTGATCACACCATTACCGCTAACCCATATGAACGCCATGGCGACCTCCGCGATGGCGATGGTGGTGACCGCCGGATGTTTGGTGCAGTTGGATCGTTTTCATCCAAAGTCTTGGTGGTCTGATGTGCGCACCAGTGGCGCCACGATATGCCATTATCTGGGCGTAATGCCGGCCATTTTGTTGCAAATGGATGCCGCAACCACCGACGCAGATAATCAAATCAAATTTGGATTTGGTGCCGGTGTAAACCCCGCTCATCATGCGAAATTCGAATCCCGATTTGGGTTTCCGTTAATTGAGGCCTGGGCAATGACCGAAACCGGTAGCGGCGCGTGCATCATTGCCAATCATGAGCCGCGGCATGTGGGCACCTCATGCTTTGGTAAACCCGATCCGAGCCACGTTGCCGTTCGCATTATGGATGAGTCCGGTCAACCCGCCGAGCAAGGAGAACTCCAAGTTAGGCGGGCCGGTGATGAGCCACAGAAAGGATTCTTCACGGAGTATTACAACAATCCCCAGGCGACCGCTGAAGGATGGGCCGACGGTTGGTGGCATACGGGCGATGTTGTTCGACGAAATGAAGATGGATCACTCACATTCGTTGATAGAAGCAAAAATATCATTCGACGCTCTGGTGAAAATATCGCTGCATTGGAAGTGGAAGCGGTGTTGTCCCGTCATCCCGCACCACGAATTGTGGCGGTAACGCCAGTGCCTGACGAAATCCGTGGCGAAGAAGTGATGGCTTGTGTCATTCTAAATGAAGACGAGGCGCCTACCGAGGATACGGCGATGGGGCTATTCAACCATGTTTTTAGCGAACTCGCCTATTATAAAACCCCTGGATATATTGCCTTCGTGGATGATATGCCTTTAACTGCCACGCAAAAACCGAAGCGCAATGAGATTAAGCAGCTAGCACGTTCGCTGGTAGAAGACGCAGACCAAGCGAAGGTATTCGATATGCGGGCGATGAAGAAAAAACCGAAATAGGCGACTATCGATTGCACTATGAATTATGACGGGATTGTTTTAGTCGCACCAACGAGTTTCGGTTATACGAAATTTAGCGAGTTCAGCAGTGTTTGGTTTGCCGGTGGCGCTTTGCAGGAAATGATTGCTAAGACCGGTATTGAGAAAAACCAAATCGATGGCTTAAGCATTTCGAGCTTTTCGCTTGCGCCCGATACCGCACCGAGCGTCGTTGAGAGATTGGGTTTAACGCTGCGCTGGCTCGACGACATACCGTTCGGTGGTGCCTCTGGCATTATTGCGGCGAAGCGGGCCGCGCGGACCATCCAAAACGGCGATGCTAATTTGATTGCCTGCATTGCGGCGGACACGCTAGGTCCAAGCGATTTTGAGAAACTCGTAGCCAATTTCTCGAATGCCACGCGTGATGCCAGTTTTCCCTATGGTGCCGCGGGTCCCAATCTCGCTTTTGCATTAATGACTGAGGGCTACATGCAGAAGTACGGCGCCGAGCGTGAAGATTTCGCACAAATTTCGGTTGAGCAACGGTATAACGCCAATCATTATCCGCCTGCCTTGCTAGGACACAAATCGCTGTCGACCGAAGACTATTTAAACGCTCGACCCGTTGTCGAACCGCTACGCTTGTTTGACTGTGTCATGCCCTGTGC
>JBCCFA010000054.1:0-14522 GCA_039029975.1 Pseudomonadota bacterium | reverse complement strand
TGCCTTCCATCTGCACTCAGATATCGTCGCGCCGTACATTTTTCACTATGGGACCGACGAGCAAAAACAACACTGGTTACCAAAGCTCGTCAGTGGTGAAGCAATTTCGGCGATTGGCATGAGCGAACCCGCGGCTGGTTCGGATTTGCAGGGGATGAAAACGCGCGCTGATCGCGATGGCGACGAATATGTCATTAATGGGCAAAAAACCTTTATTTCAAATGGCCAACTTTGCGATTTACTTGTTCTTGCTTGTAAGACAGATACTTCGCAAGGGGCAAAGGGTATTAGCCAAATTTTGATTCCGGGCGATACTGCCGGGTTTGAGCGTGGACAAAATCTGGAAAAAGTCGGCTACCACGCCCAAGATACCTCCGAGTTGTTTTTTCAAGACTGTCGGGTACCGGTCACAAATTTGTTAGGTGCGGAAGGGCAAGGTTTCGTCCAAATGATTCAACAGCTCGCCCAAGAGCGTTTGGTCGTTGCTGTGCGCTCTGCGGCTATCATCGAAGCGGCACTTGACTGGACTTGCCAATACGTAAACGAGCGCAAGGCATTCGGTCGAACCATTGGCGCGTTTCAGAACACCCGGTTCAAACTCGCTGAAATTAAAACGCAGGCAACCGTGACTCGCACTTTTATTGATGCATGCATAGCACAGCATCTTGACGGCGCACTCGATGCGACCACCGCAGCAATGGCGAAGATGCAAAGCACAGAGACAATGTGTTCCGTACTAGATGATTGCGTTCAATTGCACGGCGGCTATGGTTATATGTGGGAGTACCCTATTGCCCGCGCATGGGCCGACAATCGCATGGCGCGCATTGCTGGAGGTTCGACAGAAATCATGAAAGAAATTATTGGTCGAAAGCTAACGGGCGAACAATAAGGCGACCCTGAATTGGCAACGATCAGATTTAAGACTAACCATTAGAGAAATTGAGAGGAGAACCTAAAGTGGACCTTGGTATTATGATTTTCCCAACGGACAAATCGATTCAACCCATTCAATTGGCGGAGGAAGTTGAAGCAAGAGGTTTCGAATCGCTGTGGTTCCCGGAACACAGCCACATTCCCACCAGTCGCGAAACACCTTGGGGTGGACGCGAAGGTGCGCCTCCTTTACCTGAAATGTATTGGCGTTCCCACGATCAATTTGTTGCGTTAGCGGCTTGCGCGGCAGTCACTAAAAAAATTCGCCTCGGCACCGGCATTACCTTAGTGGCGCAACGCGACCCAATTTGGCTAGCAAAAGAAGTTGCCAGTTTAGACATGATATCAAACGGTCGCTTTGAGCTTGGCGTCGGCTACGGTTGGTGCGTCGAGGAAATGCGGAATCACGGACTCGATTATTCAAAACGGCGCGGAATCCTGCGCGAAAAAATCTTGTTGTGCAAAGAGTTGTGGACTCAAGACGAAGCGAGTTTTGACGGCAAACATGTCAATTTAGAAACGAGTTGGGCTTGGCCAAAACCGAATCAACAACCGCATCCCCCAATCGTAATGGGTGGCGCCGCTGGCCCTAAAACCGCCGCACACGTTGCCGAATTTTGTGAAGGTTGGATGCCGCTTGGCGGTAGTTACGATTTAGACGGCGGTTTAGCAACGATAAAAACGGCGTGCGAAAAAATAGGCCGGGATCCGGCAACGGTTAGTCTGTCTATGTTCTACGCTGGTGGCGCGAAACCTGATGATTTGAAAATGCATGAAGACAAAGGGGCAAAACGGGGCATCTTACCGCTACCTTCCGATGGGCCCGATAAAGTGTTGCCACTACTTGATAAATACGCGGATTTATTGGCCTAGCTAAAATCTTTACAGTGCTGCGCCGGGCTATCCCCGGCGTAGCGGCTAAGCTTTCGGTTCCTCCGGTAAGGAAGGCGCTGGTTTATTAGGGACAAAGGATCGGCCAAGTACCTCAAAGATTAATTCACGCAAAGCCGCTTTGTCACCATCGCCTGCGTCATTCCTTAGCGTTGTGAATTCTCGCTCGAATTTTTCCCGGACGGATTTTTCCAACAAACCCGCGAGATTAGACGACGACCCGGTATCGACAATAATGGCGTCGCGTCGCGCGTGGTTTCGTTCAGACACGACCTGGTGTAGCAGCAAGCACCGAGCGAGCATAACCCAGGGCAGGTTTGGACTTTTAAATGGACCAACGATCAAGGTTTTTTCTCCTAGACTTTGCCCAAGCACCTTAATCTTTCCTAATTTGTCACTGCCAAACACGGCAGAAAGGCTACCAATCACCGCGCCAAGCACCGCACCAGCCATTAAGCTGGTACCACCAACCATGACATCAATGCCCGTACCAGCAATTCCTCCGGAAACCGCCCCAGTCGCCGCGAGTTGCAGTTTAGTCAGACCGAATAATGATTCAGATTCACGAGAAAACGGATCGGCGCTCAAAGGGGTGATGTCCAAATCACCGATTTGCGCGTCGCTATGCCGGTAAATCGCGGTAATGTCGCGATGAGTCCGCACTTCTTCTTCGCGAAGACGATTGCGCAATCGAGCCTCCAATGCCGTTTGTACTGTATTTATATTATCGCTTTCATCAATCGTTCGCCTTTCGGTACCACAAAGCACAACATCAAGAAGCTCGCTTATGCGATTCGCAGAATTACGGCGGCGGCGCGAATATTCCTGTTCCAACACGGAGACGGCGTGTTCAATTGCCGACTGCCAGGGCGGATGTATTTGGCTGAAGCTTCTAAGCAAGGCCAAACGTGTGTCAACGTCAGCATGCATTGCGTCAAATACTCTGACTAAGGAAAAATACTGATCTAGAGCGCGGCGCCAATCATCGGAGTGATCTTTTTCCCCAATCAAATTAATGAGCGCCATACGAGGTTGACCGGTCCAACGCAGTATCTGCATTTCAGTTTCATACTCAGGACCGAACGGGCGTGAACCGTCAACGACATATAAAATCCCCGCGCCATCGACTAGCGGTTTCAAAAGCTCGCATTCATCATGATATTTTTTATCGGTTTGATGCATCTCAACGAATTTCGCCACCACATCAGCGCGATCGCTCGCTTGTTGGCTTTGCGCTTGCATCCACGCCAGCACCTGTTGCGGACGTTGAAATCCCGGGGTATCGATAAGCTCGTAAATTAATTGTCCGTCTACTTTCAATGGAAAATGACGAGCCTTGGTGGTTGTGCCTGGGGTTGCGGATATGGCGACGCTCGCGTCTTCGGCGAGCGTCGATACGATGGAACTTTTGCCCTTATTTGGGTGCCCCACAACGGCAAATTTCGGTGTCATTGTACGGTCAAATGTGGGTCATTCATTCTCGATAGACTCTCGCGCCAAATAGCAACATCCGCCGCCACGCCTTGTTCGCCCAGTTCAGTTGCAGGCAAAATAATTATCGGCGTAACGCCGCTCAAATGCTGGCGAAGCGCAATGAGCATATCGTGAAACTCCAGCAGGGGCGGCTCCCATGATTTAGTTACAATGACGACCTGGCCACCGTTTGTTAGGGTTTCCTGGTATTGCGTTTCGTCGGCGAGAACATCGCTTTCGCTTGACCAGCTTAGCTTTGTCGATTGGTGCAACGATTTCGGAACAATGCCACCTTGCCAAGAAACGACTAAGGCAGGTGTCAGCGCATCGACTGCCGCGATTTCGTTGTCCTTACTAGCGATGAACGGCGATTCTACGTCTTCGGCGGAATTGCTCACGATTGGCGTGTACATTCGATCGAGCAATCCAGTAATTTGCGGGTCGCGCAAAAAGGCCGATTCAAGGCTTCTTCCACATTGCCACCATGCGAGCAGGAGCAAGAGCGACCGCAATATCACGCCATAGAAAATTATGTTTAACGCAAGAAAAGGCCACCAGGCCGTCAGCTGCTCTGCAAGGAGACGATCGCCAACATGGTTTAATCGGAAGAACCTCGATATCTCAACGAGTTCCGCGTCGGGCACCGAAGCCGGAAATAATGCGGCCCACGGCAGCGCAATAGTTTTCGATAGCTGTATGATTATTTGCTCATTAATTTCTAGCGTGGTCCCCCAAGCGAATGCCAAATCACTAATAGTCACTTTAACTACTAAAACGATTATGGCCGCTAGCGAAAATGCCAAGCCGAATAGCTGGGCGTGCCACATTATTCGCCACCGGACGTAGGGTTCCGCACCCAAAAACGAATTACTGAAAATATCGAAAACGCCTCGATGACGTGAACTCACCACCGACTGGACAAGCCTGCCCATATTAAGCGCGTTAATTACGCCACTCGACTTGAACAGCGGCGCGAGCAAAGAAAGCAATAAGGTCGCTAAGGGAAGCAGCACGAGTAACACGGTTGCCAACAAAATATTGATCGGTGCGCGACCATCAAAATGCAGTACGGCACTCGCTAGCAATGTACCGATCAGTGTGCCTGCGAAGAAAGTGAATACATCGGCCGTGGAAAAAAAACGTCGCATCGCGGCATGAGTTTTTGGTAGCTCACCACGCTCGTCAATTTGCTGCCACCATTGTCGCACCACGTCTAACTTGCTGGAGGACACTTCCCCTAAGCGGAGCGCGATTTCGCGGTCGCGTTGCTGTTTTTGATGCCAACCGGTTGTCGGGTCATGCAACAAAAAGTGTTGAATATCGAGTAACTGATCAATCACAAGCGTGGCTACACAAGCTTAGTCGAATTCTCGTGAACACATGGTCAATCGGCAGGATACCAGAAAGCGTTTGTTGGTAGCCGTCGGGTTTAGGCTAGCTAGGTCCTTCACGCAGGCGCAACCGATAGGCGATGATTACGCAAACGAGGGTGACCACGCCACTACTCCCGGCAAGCAAAAATGGCATTGTGTAGCTACCCGTTTTGTCAAAGAGGGCTCCGGCCATCCACGGTCCAAAGGCGCTGCCTAATGCGCTGCCTAACAAGCCCACCCCCAATATCGAACCATAATAATCGCCGGCGAAACGATCGCTCACCATCGCCGGCATGATTGCCGCGACGGCGGAATAACCGATGCCTAGCAATACGCCATAGGCAAACGCCGCAAACAAACTTGGCGCATGCCCAACCCACAGTAAAGTGGCCACGGCTGCCAGCAGAATAGTAGTGCTTATAATGAAAATAATTTCGCGCGGTACTTTATCTGACAACCAGCCACCACCGATTTTGCCGAAAATGCTTGAGAACCCAACAACACTCACCACCGACGCCGCAATTAGCGCTTCAATACCGTGGTCCACCAGGAAGGCGACTTGATGAACGTGCAGGGTTTGCGAGCAAGTACTGCCGCCAAAAAAGGCCGCGAACATTAGCCAGAATGCGGGCATTCTGAATGCTTGGCGCGGCGAGATTGACAAGCCCATATCAGGGTCGGCGATTCGCGGATCGGTACGTCCGGGTTTTCCGATCGCATGAGTGCGGCTCAACAATAGGTAGATTGCCGCCGGCACGATGAGAATCGTACATGCTGCACCGAGCAATCGGTAAGCATTTCGCCAGCCGAAATGTTCGATTAGCAATTGGCATCCGGGCACAACAAATAACATACCCACCCCAATTCCCGCGCTGACTATGCCTAGCGCGAAACCCAAACGATGAAAGTATCTTCTTTGCACAACGACCACGGCGGGTACCCAACCGCATAGCGCAACCGATAGTGCCGTAAAACCACCGAACCCGACATACAATTCCAATGGGGTATTCATGTAGCTGGTGAACCATAAAGACGCGCCGATACCGGTCCCGCCAATGGCAATCAAAATGGGCGGTCTGACGCGATCGCTCAACGTGCCGACAATGGGATTAAAGAATCCATGGACAATCGCAAAAATCGAAAAAGCCCCAGCCAGAACCGAACGCGACCAGCCGAAATCGTCTAATAAGGCGACCAAAAAGACGCTATAGGCGTACCAAATGCCGTAGGCCAAAGCCAAGGTCATCGACATTAACAGCAATGGTGCGTAGCGAAGCGGCGCACTCAGGATGCGCTCGAAGGTATTCATGGTTACGAGAAATACGATTGAAAACGGGTTAAACCGTCGCGACGAGCTCCCCTACCGGAGTTCGAGACCGGACCGAATGCTTGCATAATGTACACGAATTGATGAACACTTGCTTGGTGGGCAAACAAACCACGTTCGAGATCTGATAGATGAGTGACAAAAAAATCAGCTTCGCAACAACACTGCGTTCTGAACGCAATATCGAATCCGCGGCACAACTCGCCGAACAACAAGGTTTTGATGTGCTGGGGGTTGGAGAACACGTGAGCTTTTATGGCAATAGTGCCAACGGTATCGTTTCTTTATCCGTCGCGGCAGGCGCTACCTCAACCATTCGCTTAATGAGCGCAATTACCTTGGTCCCGCTTTATCCGCCGGCATTGCTTGCAAAAATGGGCGCGGCGCTAGATGTCGCCTCCAATGGGAGATTCATGCTGGGTGTTGGGGTGGGCGGCGAGTTTCCGAACGAATTTGAAGCCTGCGGCATCCCTCTATCTGAGCGCGGTGCGCGTACCGATGATGCGCTGGAAGTCATCACCCGAACGTGGCGTGAGACGAACGTTAACTATGAAGGTAAATTTACCCAGCTGAACGATTTCAGTTTGAAGCCTTTGCCATTGCAAAAACCGCGACCGCCCATTTGGGTTTCCGGTCGTAAGAAAGTGGCAATGAAACGCACCGCCCGATACGGCGATGGCTGGATTCCGTATATGTATACCCCGGAACAACTTGCCGAGAGCGTTGAGCACATTCGGCGTTACTGTGAACAGTTCGAACGCGATGCGTCAGAAATTAGTTGCGGTTTGTATATTTTTAGCTGTGTCCATGAAGACGGCGATCTCGCGATAAAAATGGCGACAGAACGCTTGAGCAAGCAGTACTCGCAAGACTTTTCGAAGATAATTCATAAGTATGCCCTGGCCGGTAATCCCGATCAGTGCCAAGCGCGCTTGCAAGAATATATCGATGCCGGCGCAAAGTTTATTATGCTATCTAGCGCTTGCAGCGACGAGTATATGGCAGACAATCAACAAATGTTTGCTGAATCACTAATCCCAAAATTTAAATGAACCTATGAGTACCGACACTGAATTTCGCGAAGAAACACGTAGCTGGTTGGAAGAAAATTGCCCCGCACCAATGCGCACGCCAATGCCAGACAATGAGCGCGTATGGGGCGGTCGCAACGCCGAATATCCGAACCCAGATTCAAAGGTTTGGCTGGACCGAATGGTCGCTAAAGGCTGGACGGTACCTACCTGGCCGGAAAAATATGGCGGCGGCGGCCTAGACAAGCACCAGGCAAGAATTCTTGATGAGGAAATGCAGCGGCTAAAGTGCCGACCACCCCTTGCTAGTTTTGGTATTTGGATGTTAGGCCCGGTGCTGCTTGAATTGGCATCGGAATCGCAGCGACTTGAATACCTTCCCCCAATCGCACGCGGCGAAATACGCTGGTGCCAAGGATACAGCGAACCCGGCGCCGGCTCTGATCTTGCCGCGCTGCAAACTCGCGCTGACGATCGGGGCGACCACTACCTGGTGAACGGACAGAAAATTTGGACGTCGTATGCCAACTACGCAGACTGGATTTTCTGTCTAGTACGAACTGACACAACGCTTAAACATGGCGGTATCAGTTTTTTACTTTTCGATATGACAAGTCCTGGGGTGGAAACGAGGCCGATTAAACTCATTAGCGGTACTTCGGTTTTTTGCGAAACATTTTTCACCGACGTCGAAGTGCCAAAAGGGAATTTGGTTGGCGAAGTAAACGGCGGTTGGCAAATCGCGAAAGCCTTGTTAGGCCACGAACGTAAAGCTATTTCGCAATTAGGGGTAAGAGCCACAGGAAACTTATCTTCGACCATGGAGTTGGTTCGTCATTATCTTGATCAGCCGGAAGGCGAACTCAAAAACCGCGAAATTCGCGCTGAGCTCGCCTCTATGCTGATGGATGATGAGGCCTTCGCCCTAACTTCTCGCCGAACCGCCACGTCGAAAAATGCCGGCGCGCTTGCGTCCATGCTGAAATATTTCGGCACTGAACAAAACAAGCGGAAATTCGAATTATTGATCAAATGTGCAGGCTCCGACGGCTTAGGCTGGGAAGGTGAAGAATTTTCTAAAACAGATCTGGATCTATGCCGACAATGGCTGCGATCAAAGGGGAATTCAATCGAAGGCGGTACGTCGGAAGTACAGCTCAATGTTATCGCGAAACGTGTCCTCGGCTTACCGGATTAACACTCATGCAACAGCTCTCAGACCAAGATAAAGAATTACTCCGGGATTCAGCGACGCGATTTTTCAACGAGCAAATGCCCGTCTCGGCCATGCGAGAAATTCGCGATCAGCAACATCCCGATGGTTTTTCGCGGGAGATGTGGGCAGGCATGGCGGGCATGGGGTGGAGTGGCATTCTCGTTGCGGAACAACTCGGTGGCTTAGCGCTCGGCCACGCGAGTATGGGCATCATCATGGAAGCCTCCGGTCGAACATTAGCGGCTTCCCCGTTACTAAGCACCGCGGTATTGGGTGCCAACCTCGTGCAAAAACTGGCGACACCAGAACAACGCGACTCACTCTTAGAGAAAATTATTAGCGGCGAACTGCTTTGCGCGCTGGCAATTGAAGAGCATCGACGGCACTGCCCTAACGCGATTGCTACCACCGCCGAGGAGACTTCGGACGGATTTGTGTTGAACGGCTCGAAAAATTTTGTTCTTGACGGTCACGTTGCCGATCGCCTAATCGTGTTAGCGAGAACAAGCGGGGCCCACGAAGACTGTTCGGGCTTAAGTCTTTTCATTGTCGACGCAAAAACCAGCGGCATCACCATAGAACGTGCTCACATGGTTGACGGCAGAAACGCAGCTAAAATCCGTTTCGATAATGTGGTCTGCGCGAACGCCTGTCTTCTGGGCGAAAAAGACAACGCCTTTGAGACGCTCGATCAGTGTTTAGATTTCGCGCGCGCAGCCATTTCGGCGGAGATGCTGGGGAGTATCAGCGAAGCATTCGACAGGACCATTGAATATCTGAAATTACGCACCCAATTCGACGTCCCCATCGGCTCCTTTCAAGCGCTAAAACATCGCGCCGCGGAAATGTTTTGCGAAATCGAGCTAACGCGCTCTGCCGTGCTAGAGGCGCAAAACGCACTGGATGAAGCGCATGAGTCTAGCGCGCGTTTGGTCAGTCTCGCTAAAGCGAAGGCGTCGAGTACATTCGAGCGGGTCAGCAACGAGGCCCTGCAAATGCATGGCGGTATTGGCATGACCGATGCTGAGGAGATTGGCTTATTTTTGAAACGAGCGAGAGTCGCTCAACAAATTTTTGGGGATTATGAATTCCACCGAGATCGTTACGCGCGCCTCTCGGGGTTCTGAAACGTCTTCTAAGCCGCTTTAGCCTCGCCTAATTCCCGGCAAACTTCAGCAGCGATTTCGAATGATTTACGCCGCGCGCTGTGGTCATAAATTTGACCGCCAATCATGAGTTCGTCTGGTTCAAATTCTGATACGAAATTTGCAAGAGAGGTTTTTACAGAAGCCTGCGAGCCTACGAACGTGTACTTTAGAGCGCGGTCGATTCCCGCTTTTTCCTGCGGCGCGCAGTAATCCTCAATGCACTCGATTGGCGGGTGGAGTTGACCCGGCGCACCGCGAAATAGATTAATGAACTGCTGTTGGAGGCTGGTAAAAAGTGTGCTTGCCGCGGCATCAGAATCGGCTGCGATGATGTTCACCCCGAGCATCACATAAGGGCTTGAAAGTTGCTCGGAAGGACTGAAATTTTCCCGATATATGCGCACCGCTTGGCCAATCGCCTCTGGCGCGAAGTGCGACGCGAATCCATACGGCAAACCAAGCACCGCTGCCAGCTGCGCACCGAACAAACTAGAACCCAAAATCCATAGTGGTACATTAGTGCCGAAGCCTGGCACGGCTTGAATCCCATTTACTGGTCCATCATTACTCAACAACGCCTGCAATTCCTGTACATCTTGCGGAAACGTATCGGGGGCGCGTAAGTCGCGCCTCAGCGCTTTTGCCGTGCGCATGTCGCTACCGGGCGCCCGACCAAGCGCCAGATCAATACGATTAGGAAATAGCGACGCCAAGGTGCCGAACTGTTCCGCAATCACCAAGGGAGAATGATTCGGCAACATGATGCCACCTGCCCCCACCCGAATCGTTTGAGTTTGCCCAGCAATATGACCAATCACGACGGAGGTCGCCGAACTCGCGATGCCAGGCATATTGTGGTGCTCAGCCAACCAGTAACGCGTGTATCCGAGTGCTTCCGCGTGTTGCGCAAGGTCGGCAGAATTTTTAAAGGTTTCGACGGGCGTGTTACCAACACAAACTGGCGCCAGATCAAGAACGGAATAATTCAACATATGGAAAAGTACTTTACGACAGCTACGTCGCCCCGTTGGCTAATGAGTACAAAGAATATTGTACTTATCTTAGCGAATTTATCGTGCCGAGACACGTCGCCTTTCGCACTAAACTGGAAAAAGTAAGGCTCAGATTCCTCTCAGACTCGGAAGAATTGGGTGAACTTTGTTGAGTTTAAACTCGCTGTTATAGCGAGTTATCAGCCAACACGGTTTCCGCGTTAAGCATATTCTCAACGTTTCTGGCGGCGTTTTCGCAAGTGTCTAAGGTCAAGAAAACCATGAATTTCAGCCGAACGCCAGGCTCACCACCGGATACCTTGTGCAACGCTGCCTGCGCAAGATGACTACAGGCCGCCATCATTCTCGCTTCAGCCGCGGCTAGTTCTGGATGTCCATCACCCGCTTCGAGGAATGGGTATTTATCCATCACCGCATCGCCGACACGGCTCTGATAGAAGAAAATATCCATCGCCCGTGAGCGTTGCTTTGGCTCGTCCACTGTCTGCTTTTCGACATTGCTAGCGATCGGGTTATTTTGCTGCACTGCAGTACCTGCGCAGCCAATTAGCGAACCGAGAAGAGATAGAATGATCAGACTTTTTAAGACTGAACCGTGAAGATTTTTATTTACCAGCGATAGCATGATTACCTTCCTTTAGATGATGTTATTTTTTTAATTATTTAGGGAAAGTATGGTTGATGATTTCGGCAAGAAAATGTCGAAATAACGGCATAGTGAACCCGTTCACGGGTTTGCCGGAAAGTGAGAAATAGACCCGATTTTTAGCTGACGCGGAGCGTCAGTTTGCGCCGATAAAGGCAGGAATTGTGACCAAATGTCACCTGCCTGAGGTCGAGATGAAATCAGAATCACGCGCTAGAGACGCTGCTCGTAGTACCAACCGCTTTTAAGCATGTTCAATCGATGTCGCGCACCCGGTGCTTCCAACTCAACGGCATCGAACCCAGCGTCTCCGGCATACAACGCGACTCTACCTTGCTCGTTTTCAACGATTTTTGGGGCAAATTTCTCAACGCCCAAACTTTCGGTGAAAGTATCGAGTGCCTTAACGGATGATAGACCTTGAAGTTTGGTTAAAGATACAAAGGTTGGTGGCGGGAAGGTCAACTCCTTAGTCGCCTGGCGCGCTAGCGCCTCCTCTGGGGTCAACCAAATATGATCCACGATTTCTGATGCATCAACTTGAATAGTGGTATCGGCCGCCAGTGGCGCGATAAAGAACCACGTAGAGAAGCGTTTCGGTTGCTGAATTGGGGTTAACCAATGCGAGAAATCGCGCAGTGCAGACACATCCAGGCTAACTCCCGCTTCTTCTTGGACTTCGCGAATCGCAGCAACCCGGGCTAACCCGATCTCGCTACCGTCATCGGTGCCATGCCGATCTGCCTCATCCACTTTACCGCCCGGAAATACCCAAGCACCACCGTGAAATTTTATATTCGCGTTTCTTTGTACCAATAAAACTTCAAGCGTGTCGTTATTGTCGCGTACCAAGATTACCGAGGCAGAGGGCAAGGCCGGCGCGGGCGATTTCGCCGAACTATTCTCGGGACTACTGCTGTCTGTCATTACATTTTTCCAACACCGATAGCGGACTATGGTAGCACGCTGGCAGAACCCGCTTTGTGACGCGGTATAATCAACGCTCAACACATGGCAAAGGTGTCAGGATGAGTCTCACTTCAAAAGTATTGCTGGGAATGTTGCTTGGCATCGTAGTCGGTCTTGCGATCAATCTGCTCAACCTGTACTCCGATGGTAGCTTTACCGCGGTCTATATCGTCGACGGCCTTTTCCACGTGATTGGAAAATTGTTCATCAATTCGCTGAAGATGTTGGTGGTTCCGCTGGTGTTCTTCTCGTTGATTTGCGGTGTCTGTGGCATTGGCGATATTCGCTTACTCGGCCGCATTGGTTCCAAGGCATTTTTTCTCTATATGCTCACCACCGCGATTGCGGTAGCCAGTGCGATATTTTTCGCTGTGAGCGCGGGGATTGGCGGCGGCATGAATGCCCAAACGGATGCCGAGTTCACCGGCCGAGAAGCACCACCTCTAACAGAGGTGATCATCAACATCGTACCTAGCAACCCCATCGCGGCAATGGCCAATGGCGAGATGTTGTCCATTATCTTTTTCGCCGTATTATCGGGCGTGAGTTTGTTAATGGTTGGCAAGAAAGCGGCACCGCTGCTAGACATGGCTAGCTTAGCCAATGAAGTGATGATGAAAATGGTAGGCATTGTCATGGCGGCGGCGCCATATGCGGTGTTCGGCCTACTCGCTAAAGCGATGGCTCAACTTGGTATGGAATTGCTATCACAGCTCATCGGTTATGTCCTGATTTTGATTTTTGTCTTGTTTTTTCATCTCTTCGTTACACTACAACTGGTGCTCAAAATATTCTCTGGTTTAAACCCGTTAATCTATTTGAAAAAAATTCGCAGCGCCCAGATATTCGCTTTCAGCACCGCGAGCTCCAATGCCACCATTCCAGTCACCTTGAGAGCGGTAACACAGCGCATGGGTGTGGATAATTCGGTGGCGTCGTTTACCGTGCCGTTCGGCGCGACAATCAACATGGATGGCACAGCAATCATGCAAGGTGTGGCAACCGTGTTTATCGCTAATGTGTATGGCGTTGACTTGGGGTTATCGGGTTATCTAACCGTCATCATGATGTCTGTATTGGCGTCAATCGGTACCGCCGGCGTCCCGGGCGTGGGGCTAATTATGCTGTCGATGGTTTTTACTCAGGTCGGTTTACCGGTAGAAGGTATTGGTTTAATTATTGGGGTCGACCGTTTGATGGATATGATCCGCACCGCGGTTAACGTGTCTGGTGATGGCGTTGTTAGTTGCGTCGTGGCGAAAAGCGAGAGCAAGCTGGATCTTGCCCGCTTTAACGACCCGCAAGCCGGGCAAATAGATACCGAAGAGACGTTAACAATCAATAACACCCTAAGCGAGGATCAAACCAACCCCTAGGCTAGGGTTTCAGTTATCATGTTTTTTGCGAGTCTAGGCGCGAGCAGTGGAACCACCATCCACGGCTAATATGGAACCGTTGCAGTAAGACGATTCGTCAGAAGCGAAATATAAGCAAGCGTACGCCACTTCCTCAGGCGTCGCCGGGCGCTTCATGGGTGACGTTTGATTGGCCATTTCCTCAGAGAATAGGTAATCAAGCACCACCTCAACCATATTGGTTTTGACAAAACCCGGGGCTACCACGTTTGTTCGAATACCGTCGTCAATGTAGGCAACAGACATTGAGCGACTTAAGTTGACGATTGCGCCCTTCGTCGCGGTATAAGTATGCGCGTTCGGCGCACCACCTAATCCGAATATACTGGCGACGTTAACGATCGAACCTTTTTGCTGTTCCTTCATATGGGGCAATACTGCTCGCGATACGTAGAATAAGCTATCCAAGTTCAACGCCATCACGTTTCGCCACTCTTCGGTGGGCGTTGTATCGAGCGGATCCATTGAACCCGGATTGGACTCTGCGATGTTATATCCAACGCCGGCGGCGTTAAGCAGAATATCTATTGAATCGAATTGTTTTTTTGCTGCGGCAATAGCCGCTTCCGTTTGTTCTACGTCCGATAAGTCGGCACTGAAGACTGCACCATTTCCACCGGCGGCTGTCACCTGCTCCAAGGTTTTGTCCAAATTCGCTTGGGTTCGCGCAATGCCAAAAACCGTCGCGCCTTCTTGCGCGAACAGCATCATGCAAGCCTGCCCGATGCCGCTGCTTGCGCCCGTAATAACCGCTGTTTTTCCAGCTAATCTACCCATCTATCTTTACTCTCTATTGAGGGGCTTTCGCCACCTCGTAATGTTACTCTTCGCGTTCTCGACCAAGCACTCGTAGTAAATCTTCGTGCATCTCGAACCACACCGTATGGTAGCTTTCGATCTCGGCCGCGCTTACCCATTGCGCATCACCGTCTTCGGCTTTTTCCAGCGCGGTGGTCAATTTTTCCTGATACACATTCATGCGCGGCAAAGCCCCAATCATGCGCGCAAGCACCGGTTCGAATCGTTCGTGAAGATCGCCTAAACGGTCAATGATCTCCGCGTCGTAATCGGCGTTTGAATGATC
>JBCCFA010000053.1:0-14524 GCA_039029975.1 Pseudomonadota bacterium | reverse complement strand
CTTTTATTTCGGCAACAACCTCACCGTTGCTGGGGTTAATGACGGTGGCTTTTGCATCATCTTCATTCGAAATATAGATGTTGCCGTTAGGGTGGACAGCAAAGGTCTCAGGATCATCACCGCCATCAAAAGTTCGCAGTATCTCCAATGTAGAAGGATCTAAAACAGCAATCGCATTGTCGTTACTTAAGGCGACGTACACCTCTTTTCGATCTGGAGAAATACCTATGCCCCGCGGTCGGTCGCCAATCTCAACGGTCGACTCCACTTCGTTTGTTGCGCCATTGATAACTGAGAGGGTATTGTCTCTTTCATTAGTCACGAATATTCGGCCGGATCCGGCAGCGAGAATTTCGAAACTCGATAAACAAAGGATTAAGGCTAACGTGCTGGAATTTAGGAGTGCTGAATAGTGTTTTGGTTTCATGCTAATTTTCCGTTTCTGTCGGTTTGCAGAACTGTTTTCGGGAGCAGTCAGAGCGCGCTTATTTAGGGCAGTTAAGTTGCCCGAGGCTATTGAGATCCGTGATATCAACGACACCTCTAACTGGTGCTTCGCCAACGATTTTGTCGTCGGCAACTAACAACAATGGTTGCGCTAGTTGGCCTGTTTCTCTAAACGACATATCGATGCCTTTTTGACCATCGAAAGCGACATTAGTTTTTAACTCGTTTATTAAGCGTTCGTTCAGCAGCTCTGGCGCTCTGACTAGTGTATCAGCTAGAAGTTTAGTCGCTGCCCATCCGGCCCAGGCATTGTCATCCATATCGGCATTAAACGTTTCGTGGTATCGAATGTTCAGTTGTGCGGCTGCGTACTTTCTGAATGTCCGATGCCACGCCTGGGGCTCGGCATTACTCGCGGCGTGCTTCTGGCGCCATTGTGCGGCCGCATCGCTGAACATCTGCTGACTTGGGATGGTGTGGAATACATTTTCCAGACATAAACTTCTCAAATAATCACTTTTGTTGCTGACGTTGAATATTGGTGTTGCGGGAAAATTTTTAGCAATCTGAATAATCTCTTCGTCTCTGGCCGACACGATGATTGCAGTGGGTTCGCTTTTGGCATTGAGGGACAACAATTCATACTTTGTGTCTAAAAATTCCCCTTGCACGTTTGCTTCGATTAAACCTTGCTTTAATCCGCGTTCGGCCGTGGTGTCCTGCGGGCCAACATAGGCAATAAGCACCGTCCTCGCAATGGCGGGTGAGGCCAGAATGGATAGAAGCAACCAAGCCGTCGCGCCAGTCAGCATTAATCGTTTGTTCGACGTTCGTACTTTGGTCATAGTGGTTTGCTCAAATAATAATTAGCTTTCATGTTAACGGTAACGCGTTTGACCTAGTGCCAAGCGCTCCGGGAAAACGACAGCAAATGGTTTAGAAAAAAGTTCTTACCGGGAAGAAATTCTGGCGACGAAACGATCATAAAAAACATTCGTTACTTAGCACTAGGGACATCTTCCTGATAACGTAAATGAGACCGATTTCGATTTAACTTTGAGAACTTTTCTCAACAACTTTATCGTGTTTATGTTAGCTGGCGTTTTAAGAAAATTCTATGTAGTCTTTGGGGACACTGAGGGGTGGTTTACAAGAGTACAAAGTCGGCATAAAGAAGTTGCACCCGCTGACTACATCGCTATCAAAGCGAACATCAATCTAAGACCATTTTCCCTAAAACGATTTTAACTCTACCTTTTTGGGGAGAAAGATAATGCTCAAAGCCTTGCAACTCGAACCCGAAAAATGCACCGGCTGTCTTCAATGTGAGATGGCGTGTTCGTTCGAAAACGAAGGTGTCTTCAATCCTAGCAAATCTCGGATCAAGGTGTTTACGTTTCACCATGAGGGCAGATTTGCGCCTTATACCTGTTCTCAATGTTCAGAGGCCTGGTGTATGCACGCGTGTCCCGTAGAGGCCATTGTAATCAACGAAGAAACCGGTGCGAAAGACGTGTTGGAAGATGTTTGTGTCGGCTGCAAGGTTTGCACAATTGCTTGCCCTTTTGGCACGGTCAACTACAACGCGGATAGCGGTAAGGTGATCAAATGTGACCTTTGCGGCGGTGAGCCGGCCTGCGCGGAAGCCTGCCCAACCGAAGCGATTACCTATGTTGATGCCGACCACACCGGGCTCGAACGCATGCGCGCACATGCGCAACAAAGTATTCCACAGGGTTAAACCATAACCGAATAGTTAGCACGAACAATAAAGCTAGCGCGTTTGGCGCGCGATTGAATCGGAGACGAACATGGCTTGGACTAAAAAAATTCTGAGAGTCGACCTAAGCAAAGGGGAGTGTAAATCCGAACCCCTGAACATGGATTGGGCAATGAAATATCTCGGACAACGGGGCTTGGCGACGAAGTACCTCAGTGAAGAAATTGACCCAACCTGCGACGCGCTGGGGCCAGAAAATAAGCTCATCATGGCCACCGGGCCGCTTACAGGTACCATGGCTTCAACCGCAGGTCGTTATTCGGTTATCACCAAAAGCCCTTTAACGGGTGCTGTCGCCTGCTCTAATTCCGGTGGGTTTATCGGCAATGAAATTAAGAATGCCGGTTGGGACATGATTATCTTTGAAGGGAAATCACCGTCACCGGTTTATCTATATGTAGAAAACGAAAAGGCTGAACTTATTCCGGCCGATGACCTATGGGGTAAGACCGTGTGGGAAGCCGATGAGCTCATCCACACCAAACATCAAGATCCTCAGATTAGGATTTCGTGCGTGGGTCGGTCTGCCGAAGCGGGTTGTTTGTATGCTGCGGTCGTCAACGATATGCACCGGGCTGCCGGCCGCTCCGGCGTTGGCACTGTGATGGCGTCGAAAAATCTTAAGGCGGTTGCTGTCCGCGGGACACTTGGTGTTGGTCAGAACCTTCGTGATCCTAAGGGCTTCATGAAAGCAGCGAACGAAGGTAAAGCCGCACTCGCTGCCAACCCAATGACAGGCGAGGGCCTGGGCGCGCTGGGCACGCAGGCGTTGATGAACGTGATTAACGAGGTTGGTGCGATGCCGACCAGAAATATGCGCGAGGTTCAGTTTGAAGGCGCACACAAGATTTCAGGGGAAGCCATGTTGGAGCCGCGCGAAAGTGACGGCAAGCCGAATTTGACCACTAATGGTGCATGTTTTGGCTGCACAATTGCCTGTGGTCGAATTTCTACCATCGATCCACAACACTTCTCTGTCAAAGACAAACCGCAGTATCAAGGTAATTCCGGTGGCCTGGAATATGAGGCCGCGTGGGCGCTGGGTTCGAACACCGGCGTTGATGATCTTGACGCGCTAACCTATGCAAATTTCTTATGTAATGAAGATGGCTACGATCCGATTTCCTTCGGCGCCACCGTATCAGCCGCTATGGAACTCTTCGATATGGGTGCCATTACCACCAAGGAAACTGGTTTCGAGCTTAGGTTTGGCTCTGCTGAAGCGCTCACGAAGTGCGCAGAGTTGGTATCGAGCGGCGAAGGATTTGGCCAAGACTTGGGCTTGGGCTCGGCGCGGTTATGCGAAAAGTACGGCCATCCGGAAATTTCCATGACGGTGAAGAAGCAAGAGTTCCCTGCTTACGATCCGCGTGCCATTCAGGGCATGGGGCTGGCGTATGCCACATCCAACCGCGGTGCTTGCCACCTGCGGGGCTACACCGTGTCATCCGAAATTGTCGGTATCCCAGTAAAAACTGACCCACTGGTTACCGAAGGCAAGCCCGAACTCGTGAAAGCGTTCCAGGATGCTACCGCCGCAGTCGATTCGTCTGGATTGTGTGTGTTTACCACATTCGGCTGGACGCTAGAAGATATCGCGCCGCAAGTTGATGCAGCCTGCGACGGCGGTTGGACACCAGCAAATATGCTTGAAGCTGGCGAGCGAATTTGGAATTTGGAGCGACAATTCAATAATGCTGCTGGACTTACCGCAGCTGACGACAAATTACCGCAACGCTTATTGAAAGACGCTGCGAAAACCGGCCCGGCCAAAGGGATGGTTAATGAGTTGCACAAAATGTTGCCCGAGTACTACGAGCTTCGCGGATGGACGTCGGAGGGTGTTCCGACCGACGAGACGCTTAGTCGCCTAGGGGTGTAACTCAGGCAACTTAAAACGATAGCGCTGCGTAGCGGCGTTATCGCAAACTACCAAAGCCTACCCCATGATAGTTGCGTGTGTAGAACCGAGGAGTCATTAAATGAATCACGTTATAGTCGGCGCCGGTCCCGCTGGTGTTGTGGCAGCAGAGGCGCTGAAGAAGCTGCAGCCAAGCGCTAGCGTTAAGATGATTGGCGACGAACCAGAACCGCCATACTCGCGGATGGCTTTGCCGTATTACCTAATCAAGCAAGTAGATGAAAAAGGCACACACTTACGTAAAACCGCGACGCACTTTACCGATAACGGCATTGATGTTGTGCGCGATAGGGTGACCGAGCTTGATCGTAAGCAGCAGAGTCTGTCGTTGGCGAGCGGAGCCACGTTTAACTACGACAAGCTCCTGATTGCGACTGGATCTACCCCCATGTCGCCGCCGATTCCTGGTATCGACTTACCCGGGGTTCATTCCTGTTGGACCCTTGAAGATGCTCGGCACATCATTGCCGGTTCGAAGCCGGGCTCTAAAGTACTGTTGATGGGCGCGGGATTTATTGGGTGCATTATTCTTGAGGCGCTGGCGAGAAGCGGGGCCGATTTAACTGTTGTAGAAATGGAAGATCGCATGGTGCCACGCATGATGAATGACATTGCGGGCAACATGATCAAGGACTGGTGCGAAAAAGAAGGGGTGAAAGTTCACACCTCCACGAAGGTCACTGCAATTGAATCCGCGGTCTGTGATGACAAGTTTAATGTCACACTAAGCACCGGCGACTCGGTGGGTGCCGATCTCATTGTCTCAGCCACCGGCGTGAGGCCCAATATTGATGTGGTGGCAGGAACGGGTATCGAGACGGACCATGGCATTATCGTTAATCGTCGCATGCAGACTAACGATCCGAATGTGTTTGCGGCCGGTGATGTTGCCCAAGGTCAGGATTTCTCGACTGGTGAATATTCGGTCCAAGCGATTCAACCGACAGCGACTGAGCACGGACAATTAGCAGCGCGGAATATGGCTGGACTTTCGGGTGCCGTTCATCAAGGCACTGTGAATATGAATGTGCTTGATACCTTAGGCTTAATCTCAAGCTCGTTTGGTCTTTGGATGGGGGCAGATTCTGGAGAATCGGCGGAGCTGTTGAACCGCGAAAACTTTCGCTATCTCAATCTGCAATTTCAAGATGATGTCATGGTAGGTGCGACTAGTCTTGGCCTGACGCAGCATGTCGGCGTACTGCGCGGTTTAATTCAATCGAAAACTAAACTTGGTGTGTGGAAAGATAGACTGAAAGAAGACCCAACACTCATCATGGAGGCTTATATGGCTTCCACGCAAGCGCTGGGACATAATGCCGCAGTAATGTAAAAATTGTCGAAATTTGGTTGCGCCGCGAATCGTGCAATGCTGCGGCGGCGCCCCGGTTCTTTCGCACCTAAAATTGTGCAAATCCAACTTAAACTCTTCGCGACCTTATCTGATCTCCTGCCGGCAGAGGCGGTGAATAATGCCGTCACAATAGAGGTAGACCCTGATGTGACGCCGCACCAATTGATTGACCAGTTCAAAGTGCCTCGTCCAAAGGCGCATTTAGTGTTAATCAACGGCATTTATATCGAGCCCGTGAATCGTGATGACGCGATTTTGAAGCCTGGCGATACGTTGGTCATTTTCCCACCCGTCGCAGGCGGTTAAACGCGCGTTCCTCGCCGTGATTAACGGCAAAGCCGAATAAGAGCACGTGGGCAAGCGCAAACCCCCAAAACATATCGAGCAGCGCGAGTATGGCTTATCGCACTACGATTTTTTCCGGATTCTGCCGCGGGTTTGGCCGCAACATGAATCACTTGGCGAATTACAAGTGAAGATTCCGCTCAGCGACGATGGCACTGTCACAATCTCCTTATCTGCAGAAAAATATCGCCGACTGGCAACCTTAAAAATTCCGTACGTCGATATCGAATACTGTTTCGAGCAGGTGCCTTCTTCCCAACGTATTGAATTCTTTGAAAAATTTGATACGTCATTTCAGAAAGGCGGTGGCTAGCCCATCGTTAGCGGTGATTTGGCAGTTTCAGCAATACGCAGGCGTATCGATAGTAGCGAAAAAGCAACAGACGCCTCGCGGCTAAAACCGCATAAAAGCGACGATTCTAAGCACTTTTATTCACCAAAGTGCTTGCGCGCAACACATTCATGGTATAAATTTACAACTTAAGTACCACACACCTTAATGGCCGAGTTTATTACTTCGAACTTGGCCCGGCCGGGAAGCTAGGGGACGCCGGGTAAGTGGGGGAGTTCAGATTACAAAATTCCTTATTAGGAGGAAGTGATGGCAAAACAATTTAAAAAGACCAAATTAGCGACTGCCGTTTGCGCAGCTGCAGGTTTAGGTCTCGCATCATCGGCAAACGCTGTTGTTGTTGTCGGTGGGGATAACGGATGGGAAGTCAGCTTTGATGGCAACATCAACGCGTTCTACACAGTTGGTGATTTCGACGGCGGATTTACTACGCTCGGTCTAGGTAACGCACCTGGTACTGCTCCAGCAATCGATACTTCTCGTGTGGCTTCGGGTTTCTTGCCAGCATTCTTCAGTTTTAATGTGAAGAGTCCGACCGTGAACGGCATGACTGCAACCGGTCGCTTCAGCTTCGCACCTGCTATTCAGAACGCGAACAATAAAAACCAAGTCTTTGGCGCGATTGGTCTGAACGGTGGTCTCCAAGGACGATCGCAAGTTATTCAAGGTTCCAGCATCGATATGCGGGAAGTTGTTGTGAACTTAGACGGCGCCTTCGGTACCGTGAGCTTCGGTCGTACTTTATCGATATTTGGCCGCCAAGCAATCTTGAAGGACATGACACTATTCGGCGTGGGTTCGTCGCAAATGCAGCAGGGCTCGGTTGCTGCAGGTAGAATTGGCCGAGGTTACACCTACCCTAACTTCAACGCCCGCTTCTCTTACAAGACGCCAAACATAAACGGTTTCCAAGCAGAAATCGGTTTGTATGACCCAAGTAACGAAACACTTTCTACGGGCAATATCCTGAACGAAACGGATACGCCACGATTTGAAGGTGAAGTTAGCTACACCACTGCGTTCAGCGGCGGCAGCTTCCAAGTTTGGGTAGACGGTTTGTGGCAAGACATTGAAAGCTCTGCCGTAGGCGCTACAGCTGACGTTCAAGTGACAGGCTACGGGGTTGGTGCAAACGTCAAAGTTAGCGGCTTCGACTTAGTAGGTTACTACTACAATGGCGAAGGCCTAGGTCGTTCCTTACAGTTCGTAGGCGGCACGCGGTGTAACGGTGCAGGCACCACCTGTCAGGAAAACGATGCAGACGGTTACTACGTGCAAGGTACCTACACTTTCAACGGCAAGACCAAGATCGGTGCTAGCTGGGGTGAGTCTTCCGAGGACGGCTTCTCCGCGAATGCACCAGCAGGTTTAGGCGCAACGAACGGTGTAGACCTGAGCATGTGGACGGTAGGTGTTTATCATGACATCAACTCCTGGTTGAAGGTCATTGCTGAATACAACCATCTCGAAAACGACTGGGACAACAACGCGGGTAGCGTAGAAGCTGATACGTTTAGCGTTGGTAGCTTCTTGTTCTGGTAAGCGCAAGCTTAATTGGCGAGCTTAAACTCTCGTCAAACCAAAAAGCGCATCTTCGGATGCGCTTTTTTTTGCTTGAGACTATGCCAATATAGAAATCACCAATTATTAATCCAGTGAACCATGGCCGCCGCAAAACGAAAGTCAGGTCGTTCCGCTAGAGGAAAATTCGAGCTAGCCAAATCGAAAATTGATAACCAAGAATTTGGCGCTGCTCAAGAAATTCTTTTGCAACTATCGCAAGCACCGGAAGCCAATGGCGAAATTTGGCATAAGTTGGGGACCGTGAATTATTTCATGGGAGATTACCCAGGTGCTTTAGTTGCGTTCGAAAAGTCCATTGAAAAGGCGCCAGCTAACGCAGATTACAAGAATGACCTTGCGGGTGTTCTGCTCGCTCTGAAGCGTTATCCGGAAGCGGCAGCTTTATACCAACGGGTGATCGAACTCGCGCCGAACTATCTTGGCGCGAAATACAATTTAGCCACTTGTTTGTTGGAACAAGGCAATTACGCCGAGGCGATTCCCCAATTAATTGAGGTGTTTAACAAAGACTCAAATTTTCTTGAGGCGGCGTTCAATGTTGGGATTGCCTATCGGAATCTAGGAGAATTCCATGCCGCCTTGTCCTGGCTGAATAAAGCCATGAATTTGAAAGCGGAAAGGCCGCGAATCCATTTAGAAATAGCGCGCTGTTTCAGGAAATTGAAAAACTACGGTGAAGCAAGTGGGCATTATCAGGCGAGTAAATTATATAGTCACGATTTTACTGTCCTAGAAGAGTACGCTGAAGTAGTTTACCTGGACGGCAAGAGTGATATTGCTATCTCTTTGCTTGAAGACGCTTTAGAAGCTTCATCGCCAGGAGCGCAGTCACTCAGAATTCTATTAGCTGATATCTATGTCAACACCGGACAACTAACCGCGGCTGGTCGAACGCTTTCGCCGTTGCTCGATGACCGAAATCACGATTTATTTCCGTCGGCGGCAAATTTAGGGGTTCGGATCAACCTCGAAAAGGAATATAACCTAATTGGAAAACTATACGAACGCCTACAAGAAAATGTTGATGACAATATTGGGCAAACAAAAATTTATTTTGCCTTAGCACAATGCGAACATAACGCAGGCAACCATCAAAGAAGCGCAGCGCATTTACACGCGGCGAACGAACGGCAATACCGCCTAAATCAATCTTACGACAGAGCGCGCCACGAACAGCTTATTGCAGAAATTGAGGACGTATTCACAGATAGTAACGAGCTAGAAGGGGAGACAACTGCGCAGGCAACTATTCAACCGATTTTTATCGTTGGCATGCCTAGATCTGGTACGACATTGATTGAGCAGATACTAGCGGCGCACAAGGATATATCAGGGGCAGGTGAGCTAGGATATTTCGCTCACGCGACAATAGGTATGCAATCGATACTGTCGTTAGACCAAGCCTATCCGTATACCATGCGTGAGCTAGAGCGAAGACACATTACAGCACTGCGGAACCCGTATATCGATTTACTCAAAAAACACCAGCGCTCTGGCATGCATGTAGTAGACAAATTTCCGGAAAATTTTCTACACATTGGTTTAATTCGCATGCTCTTCCCGCAATCGACGATCATCCATGCATCACGAGATGCGCGAGACATCGCGCTATCGATTTATTTTCAAAATTTCGCAGAGGGCAACAAGTACGCCTGGCGCCTGACCGATATCGCGCATTATTACGTCCAGTATCAACGCGTAATGCGGTTTTGGCAGCGGCGGTTTGGCAATTCAATAATCGAAATTAAGTACGAGAATCTTGTAGGAAATATTAAAGATGAAATTCGGCCGGTGCTAACAGGATTAGCACTTGAGTGGGATGAAGCTTGCCTAAATTACTATCAAGCAGCATCAGATGTACGCACGGCGAGCAATTGGCAAGTTAGACAACCTATTTATAACAAATCCATCGGACGTTGGCAGTACTATCCAGAGCTTATTCAGGAGTTCATCGATGAAGTTGCGGTACAGCGGGCAAGGTTTGGTCTCGATAGTAGCTAAGCTTTAAGCCTGATGCGCGTCTTATCATCCAGGCAGTAAGCTAGCTTGGAGGCGGCCTAAATATTTTTCGTAGTGTTTCCATCTGCCAATGGAGGTTTGATAAAGATCTTGGCGCGCTTGCCACTTGCTCATCGTCTGGATAGAAAATGGGACCTTCTTCTCGAGCGCTTCGTGATTCGCATGCTCAGGGTCAAGGTTTAAGAAATCGCTGATACGGTCTTTTACTGCAGCATTTCCGGTGACTAAATCCTCATATTGAACGGCTAGCCATCGGCCCGGGTGGCGGGTTTTATATCGACTTATTAATTCCTCGGTTTTATGGAAGCACTCAGCGATGCTATCAAGATCGTAGGAATACGGCAGGCCCTCAAATAATTGAAAGTAGATCGATATGCAGACATCGAGTGGGTGACGTAGACAGTGTATAAATAGCGCATTGGGATATAACGCGCTGATTAAATCGTAGAATTTAAAATTATCTGGTGTTTTGTCAATAAAAATACTGGTCTCTTCGGTAATCGCGTACGCAATTCTATTTTCGAAACCCTGTTTCAACGAGTTTAGGAATTCGTTAGGTGCATTTTCTTTGCTTGAATCGTTGCGAAATTCACCGAGAAAATTGGCGTGGCGGTGAATTGCGGGACCGAAATAATCGACCTCCCCGCAAGGCGCAATCGAACGCGACGCGATAGATTTTTCCAATAGCGTCGTGCCGGAGCGCGGCATGCCGACAATAAAGAGTGGTTGTCGCCCGGTTTCTGGTAGCGGAAGCGCGCTGTCAAATTTGTCGCCATCCCCTGCTAGGCGTTTATCAATTTCAGCTAGATAAGTTTTTGCCGCGGGTTTCACCGACTTATATTTTATTCGATTTGCGCGATCGATATGTTCAAAAGCGAGATCATATCTTCCCGTTTCGTCATAAATTTTCGCCAACGCGAAATTCATAAATACGACGTTCTCTTGGTCTTTCTCGGAACGGAGGGCCTTAGTTAATTGTTGCTCCAAATCCGAATATGACGAAGCGATTTTTGTGATTTGAGCTTTAAGGTAAGCAACCCGTGGCCAAGTGGAAGAATCTTCCTCCGTGATATCAAATACCTCGCGAGCATCGTCGAAAGCACCCATGCTACTCTTTGATTCTGCCAGTTGAATTTTTGCTTCGATGTGACTTGGTACAAGCTTAATAGTTTCAGTGAAACATTCGATGCTTTGGGGGATTTTCCGTAACTGCTGCAAGCATAATCCTAAGTTGTAGAGTATGTCGGCGTGTCTTTCTTCACGGAGCGCATTGCTGAAATGCTGCTCTGCGAGCTCATAAGCACCTATTAAGTGACATAGATTACCCAAATTAGTTTTAGCGGCGAGCGATGTTTGTGCATTGTCAGTTAGTTTTTCAAGCAGTAACTGTGCTTCGCGATATTGTCCGGCATTCTTCAACAATATCGCCAAGCTTAGCGATGCGGTGGGTCGGTGGGGATCAATTTCAAGGCCTTTGCGATAGAAGTCGATTGCTTTGGCAAAGGCGCTTAACGTTTCTTCTATCTCGGCGGCCAGAAAAAATAAATCGGCGGTCCGCTCAATTTTTAGTGCCGCGGCAATCGCCCTGCGGGCCAGTATGGTTTGATCGCCTGCTCGATATGCTTGAGCGAGATACGCGAAGTTTAGTGCGTCATCTGGGGCGGATTTACCATATTTTTCGAGAAGCACGATGGCTTTCTGATTCTCACCCAAAAATAACTCGCATATTCCGAGCTGCCGAATAGCAGGTAAAAAGTATTTATCCTCTGCGATAATAGACTGATAGAGCTGCCGAGCGTGTTCATGGTTTTGCGCCGCAAACAAAGATTCGCCACGTTCAAATTTCGTTAAAATCTGTTCAGTGGGCGTATAACTTGGTGGCGGTACGATTGCTCGACCCTTAGCTTTCTTATTTTTGCGCACGCTGAGTCAAATCAAATTTGATAAAATTGAATGAGAAGTTCAGTATAATTGTACACTCCATGATGACATTTAAACGCAACGTTCACGGTATGTTTCACAATCGATATAAATGGTGTTCGGCAAACGCCCGATATTTTGCAGCCGCCAGCATCGCGTTTGCACTCTTCGCAATGATACCGGTTCAGGTTACTCACGCTGACTTCCTACCGGGAATATTTAAAGCGAAGAAAATCAACAAAAACATTTGGAAGCTGAACGAACAGTACGTTGCGCTCGCGCCATCCGCGGTAGATAGTAAGAAGCCGGAGCCGCCAAATGGCCACCCAGTGGTTCTGCGGATAGACGAGGTACGAGATGCGTTAAAATCGTTGGAACTATGGATAGACGGTGGTTTTTTTCGCGAAGAAGAATCCGTAAGGGTCTTGAGCGATGGGCAAATCACAACGCTCTCCAGATATCTAGTTGAAGCGTTAGCAGAGGCGAAGCCTGAAGAGGATGTGGTTTTTGTTGTTCGCGGATATGGCAACGTAGCTTTTGATGTGGTGCGGGAAAAATACTGGACTAGCGGTCGTGTTTTCTACGTAGAAGATAAATTGAATGTGGTAATCGGTACCTATCAAGAACGGAAAGATCGCGGTAAACGCTTGGCTGAGGGTGCTCACGGGATCCTAGACGACTACCAAGACCTTTATTTTGATCACGGAAATAGAGACGATATCGCAAAAATGCCTGGTCGTATTGTTACGTCCGAGGGGATTGAGCCAGGTGGACGAGAAGGCGGTAAGCAACGCCCTGATTGGGTGAAAATAGATATTAAAACGACGGTCGCCGCGTATCGAAATGATCTCATCCCCGAAGAAGAGCGCAAACGCGAGAAAGCGGCGAAAGCGGAAGCCGCCCGTTTGACGATTGAACGTCGTCAAATGCGTGAGGAAATGGCACGGATGCGCAAAGAATTAAACTCCCTCAAAAGCAGTGGCGGCGCGAGCGCGCCGGATTTAGAACAGCGCTTGGCGACCTTGAAGGAATTGAAAGAGAAAGATCTAATCAGCGACGAGGAATATGATAGCCGTCGCGCTCAGATTCTCCAGGATATCTGATTATTTGTCTCCGTAGCCTACAGTCGAAATTTGCCCCGTCGACGGGTCTTCGACAAAAAACACCAAAAATGGAAATTAAGCGCGCTAACTAAGCGGAGAGCAGGTGATCGGTGACTAAGCTTTATTCTTTGATTGAACCCACGGAGCAAACCTTATTGGATGTGGGTGACGATCATCATATTTATTTTGAGGTCGCCGGTCCGGGGGACGGGATTCCAGTCGTATTTCTTCACGGTGGCCCAGGTTCTGGTTGTAAACCGTCTCATCGACAATTCTTCGATCCGAAACGCTATCGGTCGATTTTGGTCGACCAACGGGGCTCGGGGAAATCGACGCCGTTCGGTGGTACGACCGCTAATTCGACGCCCAAGCTCGTTGCCGATCTCGAACTAATCCGCGAGCGACTTGGCATCGACAAATGGGTACTATTTGGTGGTTCATGGGGTGCCGCTTTGGCCTTGTATTATGCGATCCAGCACTCGCAGCGGGTGAGCGCAATTGCCTTGAGGGGGACTTTCTTGGCGCGCCGCTATGATGTTGACTGGTTTTTCGAACACGGCGCTTCGCGCCTACTGCCGCGTGAATGGGCGAAATTTCAAGCGGGAGTGGCGCCTTTTCAGAAACCGAACGAAAGCATACTAGATTGCTTGTATCGCGCTACGTTCTCAACAGATCAACAAACCGCAGATACTGTTGCTAGTCTTTGGGCTGCTTGGTCCGAGGCAGTCGTTCTCTATGCATTCGACAAAGTACCTACTGACGGGGCGCGTGATGCCACTGAAACCGTGCGTGCCAAAACTCGCATTGAAATGCATTACGCAAAAAATAACTACTTTATGCCTGACGGATTTTTACTTGATAACGCTGGGCGATTACCGAACGTACCGGTAAAAATTATTCATGGCTTGCGTGATATCACCTGTACGCCAGATGCTGGCTGGTCACTCCATCAACGTCTACCGATATCGACTTTTAAGCTGCTACGAAATGCTGGTCACCTGTCCGGTGAAACCGCCATGACAGAGGCGCTCGTTGAGGCGGCTGATGAAATTGCTAAAGAAGCGGGCTGATGTTCATCAGTTTAAAGATTCTCATTTACGGCGCCCACTAAGTGGACTTAAGTGACTAACTTTCTGACCACGTTGCACGAAAAAACCGCCGGGCCGTTACTGATGGGCATATTGAATGTCACGGAGGATAGCTTTTCTGACGGCGGGGATTTTCTTAACGCAGAACTGGCAATAACGCATGCGAAACAAATGGTCGCCGACGGTGCGAAAATTATCGATATCGGCGCAGAGTCAACCCGTCCCGGCGCAATGCCAGTTTCTGAGGAAGTTCAGATTCAACGAGTTGAACCGTTAATTAAGGCAATTAGAAAAGCAGTTGGAGACAGCGTATATCTAAGTATCGATGCTCGCCGAACGTCCGTAGCAGAGGCGGCGCTAGAGGCAGGCGCCGATATCATCAATGACGTAGAAGCTGGCCGCGACGACGGCATGTTGGAATTGGCGGCGGCCAATTCTGTACCAATTGTCTTGATGCATATGCAGGGCAAGCCACAAACGATGCAAGAACAACCGCGCTACGACGATGTCTTGGAAGAGGTCAAGCGTTTTTTAATGGAACGGGCAACAGCTGCACAAGAAGCTGGGGTGGAAAAGGAGCAGATCATCATCGATCCTGGCATTGGCTTTGG
>JBCCFA010000052.1:0-14526 GCA_039029975.1 Pseudomonadota bacterium | reverse complement strand
CCGATGCTTGCAGTCTGTCCCGCACAGCAATCAGTTTGCTGTATAGCGCGCTGATTTCTGACACCTGATATTTGGCAAAGCGCCTATCTAGGTTCAGTCGCCGCCGCTGTGCAGGTAGGCCGTGTCGGTAATACGCCGTTGTCCGCAACGGAACTCATTAAAGAGCTACGAATGTGAAGGCGCTTTTGCTCGCCGCCGGCCTAGGGACGCGTCTTCGACCCATTACGAACACTATACCGAAATGTCTTGTGCCTATTCATGGATTTCCTCTGCTGGGCTATTGGTTCGATCTTCTCTTTGCCGCCGGATTTGAGCGGGTGCTCGTGAATACTCACTATTTCTCCGAAAGCGTCGAGCGATTTGTTGCTACAAACCGCTGGCGCGAACAGATCGATTTGGTGTTCGAAGAAAATTTGCTGGGCACCGGTGGCACGGTGAAAAACAACGTCTCTTTTTTTGCGGGCGAGGCAGGCTTGGTTGCACATGCCGATAATCTCTCGCGATTTGATGTCGCGGCGTTTTTAGCGCGGCATCGCGTTCGTCCGAGCCTCGCGGAAATTACGATGATGACTTTCGATACGGATGCCCCGAAATCGTGCGGGATCGTTGAAGAAGATAGAGACGGCTTAGTACAAGCGTTTCACGAGAAATCTTCGAACCCACCAAGCTGCCGAGCTAACGGTGCGGTCTTTGTATTTGAGCCAAGTGTCTTTGATTTCATTTGCCAGCTTGAGAAAGATCATATTGAGATCAGCACCGACGTGTTACCCAGGTTCCTTGGTCGGATATGTACGTTTCTCAACAATGACTATCATCGGGACATCGGCACTCCAGAGGGCCTAGCGCTCGCGGAGCGCGAGTTCTCGCGTGGAGTTGCGGTGTGAATGGCTGCAATTTTGACGGCCGCCGCGCATTTGTTGTCGGAGGTGATAGCGGCGTTGGGAGCGCATTGGCGCCAGCGCTGCGGGGGCTTGGCGCGCAGGTAATGACAACTACGCGCCGGAAAGATGTCCATTCGGACAACTCTTTTTTCGTGGACCTTGCTCAAGAACCAAAATCGTGGGAATTACCCGAGTCTGTCGATGTGAGTTACCTGTGTGCGGCGATCACTTCAATTGCTCAATGTGAAGATGACAGTCCGGGTACAGCCCGAATCAATGTCGATCAAACGCTGACTTTGGCACAAAGCTTAATCGAGCGGGGTAGCAAGATCGTATTTATCTCGACGAGTTTGGTGTTTGCCGGTGATGTACCGCGAGTCGGGGCCGATGCGCAGGTTGTACCGCAATGCGAGTATGGCCATCAGAAAGCTCGAGTCGAAGCAGCATTACTAAACGGCGATGGTTCGGTTGCTATATTGCGGCCGTCGAAAATCTTAACCGACGATTTCCCGTTGCTGGTAGGTTGGCGCGATCAGCTTGAAAACGGAGAGACCATTAGTCCTTTCGCAGATCTGATCATGTCACCGGTATCGATCCGGATGGTCCTTGGTATTTTGTGCCAAATCGGCGCCAGCAACGCACAGGGCATATATCAAATCTCCGCGGACCAAGACGTAAGCTATGCTGAAGTTGCGACACACATAAGCAATCTAATCGGGTGCGATAGTGCCTTAGTTAAGCCGACTGATTCGCGCTCAGCGGGTGTCAAATTATTCGCGGCACCTTCTCACACCACCCTTGATTCATCGCGCGTTGAAGAGGAACTCAAGATTCCAATTCCATCGCCCTGGGTCGCTGTCGAGGAGTTAATAGCGGGGAGCACAACATGACAAGCTTGCACTGTCACATTTGCGACAGTAAGCAAACTAAAGGTATCGCGGGGCTTTCCGAGTTTGGACAAGTGAGTTCAGATTGTCGTCCGTGGCCCCGTGGCGCCGAACTTATTCATTGCGAGAAATGCGGCACGGTGCAGAAAGTGCTGACCGACGCGTGGCAAAAGGATATTGAAAAAATTTACGCGGAATATCAGATTTACCCCCAGGCCTCGGGCGCCGAACAAAAATCTTTCGACCTTAGCGACGGGAGCGCGCTAAGTCGGTCGGCAAAGATTCTGTTGCAGTTTTCTAAGCACCATCAGGTACCTGCTGCTGGAAAAATGCTTGATTTCGGTTGCGGCAATGGGGCCATGCTATCGAGTTTTGGCAATGCTTATCCCCAATGGGACTTAAGTGGCATGGAGTTCGGTGATAAGTATCGCGATCACATCATGGCATTTCCGGGTGTTTCTGCTTTCTATGACGGCCAGGTTGACGAGGTTCCCGAAGGGTTTGACGTCATTACGCTAATCCACTCCCTGGAGCATGTGCCCCATCCGATCGAGTTATTAAAGACCTTGGAATCGAAGCTCGCGCCGCAGGGAATGTTGATCATCCAAGTACCATATTTCGCCGAAAATCCTTTTGATCTCTTGGTCGCCGATCATTGTTCGCATTTCACGCCGGAAAGCCTTGAGAACTTAGCCTGTCGAGCGGGCCTTAAGATTGAAGTCTTGAGTAGCAGTTGGGTTCCTCGCGAGTTATCAATGGTTGTAACGCGTGCCAGCGAGACTATAGGAGTTCCCATAGCAAGCGGTTCGGATCTGACATTGGGGGAACGCCAACTCGCCTGGTTAGATTCACTGGTAACTGAAATCGAGAACATTGAAACACCTGAGATCGGAATTTTCGGCGCGTCTATCGCGGCCACTTGGGTGGCATCGATGACCAAGAAGAACGTTGCGTTTTTTCTGGATGAGGATCCCACCCGTATCGGTCATCAACATCTCGGTGCTCCGATAATTTCCCCGAGCGATTGTCCGGCTGGGGCGCGTGTGGTCCTGCCCTTCGTGGAAGGTACCGCGCGAGCGATAGCTAATCGGCTGAGCGATCTTCCTATTCAATTTGTCGCGGCAGATCAGCGATGGAACTAGTTACTAGAGAAGCAATTAACGACATAACCGAAGGATGGGGCCACTGGGAAATATGGACGACATTTGCCTGGATGGACATCCGCAAACGTTACCGGGGCTCAATACTGGGGCCATTCTGGATTACGTTGAGCATGGGGATCTGGGTGACCGCAATCGGATTGATATATTCGAATCTCTTTAAAACCTCCATCCAGGAATACCTGCCTTACCTCACCGTTGGGGTGCTTGTTTGGACCTTAATTTCCACTTTGGTGTCGGAATCGTGTGCCGTATTTATAAGTTCTGGAGGGATACTACGACAGACGCCGATACCAGCTTCGATTTTCGTATTCCAGACCGTGCTCAGAAATATGATTGTGTTTGGCCACAACGTTGTTATCTATGTTCTGATTCTGCTGGTTTTTCCGATCAACCTCACAATTAGCGCGTTATCGGTGATCCCTGCTGTCCTTATTTACGCTGTGCTTGGCATTGGCCTGTGTTTTTGTTTAGGGCCGATTAGCGCCCGCTATCGCGACGTACCGCCGATTACACAAAGCATGCTGCAAGTCGTATTTTTCTTAACTCCGATATTTTGGGATCCAAAGATATTCACGGGGCGAACTGCATTTTTTGAGTGGAACCCCATCTACCACTTAATTCGAATAACCCGCGAGCCGCTACTGGGAGATCCCGTCCCGTTTGATTCTTGGCTATTTGTCTCGGGACTTGTGGCCGTGGTTGGTGTGTTGGCAGTTTGGTTATTTGCACGCACTAAAGATCGGATCGTCCATTGGGTCTAAAAACATGATTCGAATATCGGTGCGAGATTTAGTCCTTCATTTCACGGTTATTAGCGCGACTGCGGTTTCGCTTAAGAAACGTCTTATAAATTTGACCACTAGAGGGAGGTTAGCCATTGATTCTGCTGACCATATTGTCGTGCGTGCGCTCGACGGCGTTAGCTTTGATATTTGTGACGACGCGCGGGTCGGTTTGGTCGGTTTCAATGGCGCCGGCAAATCAACCCTGCTACGAACGATAGGGGGTATCTATAAGCCCACGAGTGGCAGCGTAGAACTTGAAGGCAGCGTTTCTTCGTTAACTGATATCAGTTTAGGAATCGATAGCGAAGCCACCGGGTATGAAAACATCGTATTGCGAGGATTGATGATGGGGCTCTCACGTCGGGAGGCGACCGATCTGATCCCTGAAATCGAAGAGTTCACCGAACTGGGTGATTATCTAAACATGCCGGTATCCACGTACTCCTCAGGCATGATGGTACGGCTTGCCTTTGCGGTATCGACTGCGATTAAACCGGAAATATTATTGATGGATGAGTGGATCGGGGCTGGCGACGAGCGGTTTCGACAAAAAGCAGAAGATAGGCTTGTCCGCACCGTTGATCGCGCGCGCGCCCTGTTACTCGCATCGCATTCCGAGCAGCTCATTAGGAACGTGTGTTCGAAGGCCATTCTAATAGACCAAGGTCAGATTCTGATCTACGACGACGCCGATATTGTGATGGACGAATATAAACGTTTGGCTCGAGATCCGTCGCTGCGAACGACTTTCACTGGTGGAGCGTTGCAGCATGCCTGAAGTATTACGCGACGCCGATCAAGAATTAGAGGTTTCGCCCGGCGCCGAAGCGTACCATCCACCTCGCCCATCCATTTTGATCAATACAGTCGTATGGGGCGAAGCATTTGTGCAAACCATGTTGGATTGGATGCTTCCGAGCATTTTAACCGACGGGAATCTCGGCGTGCTGTCGGAGGATTCAGAGTTCATTTTCTTCGCGCCGGCCGAAGATTTACGTCGAATTGAAAATTCGTCCTCATATGAGAGGCTGCAGGATTTCCTTATAGTTCGATCGCAGCCAATTGATGACCTTCTAGGTAGAGCGGAGCAATGGGACATCGTCAATACTTGTCATCGACGTGCTGCGCATGAGGCCTGGGAGAAACGTTGCCCGGTAATTTTTGCTACACCCGATTCATTGTATGGCGAAGGTCATTTTCGGCGGGTTACCGAGATTCTCGCCGATGGATACCGAGCGGTGATGCTCCCAGGGCTAAGGGTGGCAAAAGAATCATTCCTACCGGAGATCGCACAACGATACCCTCTAGAGAACGGTGGGAGAGCGGTAGCGAATCGGGATTTAGTTAGCTCGATGCTCCCTCATTTGCATATGATTAGCAAAACGCTGTTCGCCGATTCTCCAACCTTCAGCGGCTTCCCCTCTCACGTTTACTGGCCTCATCAGTCTAACGGCTTAATCGCGATGTGCGGGCACATGCATCCAACCTGCGTTTACCCATGTCGCCAGGAAGAGAGGTATTACTCGACGGTCGATGACGATTATGTCTCGGCTGTCGTGCCCGAATTCGAAAAAGTCTACGTGTCGACTGACTCAGATGATCTATTGGTTATAGAGCTCAGCCCGGAAGGCCGCCTGGTGGAACCACTAACGCCTCGTCGCTTTTCGACAGCAGCGCTCGCTCGTTGGTGTGAGCAGTATGCCAATACTTTTCATCGCAAGATGTTAACGAAAAAAGTCCACTTGCACAGCGAACCCTTAGATGATTCTTGGGCGGTGCCCGAACGTCGTTTCGAGGAGACACTAAACGATCTCGATCAGCGCCTAGCGCGGCCTTGGCCAGAGCTTCTGGCACAAGATCCAAAAGCGGCCTTGGCTAGGTTATTGGGCCGCGTCAGAATGAAGGTGCCGCCAAGAACCATTGCTGAGGCTGGCCTTCATCGCCTCGTTCGCATAACGGAATTTATACGTTCGTCCGTGACCGGCAGTTATCGAAAGTTCTACGATGAATATACTTTACGCCTGGGCGTGCCGGACCTGTTCTGTACGGATTGGGCAGCCTATCGGAAACTGCGCGAATTGGTCATTCGTTTCTCCAACGAAGTTGACGGCACGATCGCGATAGCCCCCAGCCGCCGAACGAATCCAGTGAGGATTATTCAATTATCAAGTTCGCATGAGCAGCCGCTAACCACTCTGAAGGACGATAACTTCGAGGAAAAAGTCTTCTCGTTTGTGATTGTTGCCGAAGGGTTAGAAGTCGCTAAACAGCCAAGGTCGTTAGTTCACAGCTTCAGTCGATGCGTGGAGCCAGGAGGTATCTTGCTTTTGGCGGCGAGTCATCTCGATCCGGTAGGCGGGTTTGAAAAGGAACGCCAAAGGTTGACATCAGATTTCCTGATCACCAATTTGCCTGATAACTTTAAGCTAATAGAGTGTAAATACGAGGGTGGCGTTGGCAGCCTTTGCGCGACTTCCTGCATGTACGCCGTTTTCCTGTGGAGCAGATTGATACCCGGAGGTAGAGCCTTGCACACACTGTCATTCCCACTAGTCTTGATGTTTGTTGCGCTGGGTAACGGACTAGGCGCGTTGATAGATCGTATTGATCGTTCAAACCACTTTTACCTTCGGTCCATTGCCGTTGCTAAAAGGGAGTTTTGATTCGATGACTGCGAGTGAACACGGCGCTTATCCAGACATCTACGAAGAAAACGGATTTAAAGTCTTCGATTGCTTTGAGCCTGCAGAACTGGAGGCCGCACGAGCATTGGTGCGGCGTCGCTACCTACATGCCATCGAAGACACCTATCCGCATCTGGCTGAGCAGTTTCGTTCGCTTCCGACCACCCGATATCACGAACTCAATCACCTTATAGATCATCGTAAAACGTGGATAAAAGCCTATCGGGTTTTGCCCCCAGAGGATTCAAAAAAGTTCTCGAAGCTTGGTTTGATCGACCGCCTACGAGAACTCATCGGCGATTTCGAAGTGTGCGGAATCGACGATGTGGGGTGGGAAGAGTTCTGGTGGCGGATAGTTCGACCGGGTGAGGTTAATGATGTAGCGCCACTGCATGCGGACCAGTGGTATCACGAATTGGGCGATGGCTATTATCCGCCAGGATCGACCATATGCAAGATCTGGGTTCCGTTGCACAGTAACCCAATGCTGAACGGACTCGAAGGTATTCCGATGTCGGCGCTCTCGCGACCGGATAACCATTATGTCGGTGAATTGCGGCACGGCATTGTAAAGCCGCGGATTGCCGACGATCTGGTCGACGAAAATGCGTTAATCACCATTCCAGTTCATGAAGGTCAAGCGGTCACGTTTACCAATAGTTTTATTCATCGCGGCAAGGTTAATCGAGCGGACTTCAGCCGCATTAGCATTGAGTTCGCTGTGTTGTTGGGAGCGCGCGCTGAGCGCGCTAAAGTTGCGGCGAAATCCGCAAACTTAGCCACGGATAATGTCCGCCTCACCGCTGACCGGCAGGCATGCGCTGAGCGTTTCTCACTTTTGGAGGTTGAATTTCCGAAAAACGCTATTTCGGCCGTTCCGTTTCTGGACGATGAGGTCTTGGCGTACCTCAAAGCTCTCGGCACGTCGCGTAATCTCAATTTTGTATTAGACGTTGGTAGCTACGTGGCGGTTAACGCAATTCGCGTTGCAGACGCTCTTGGCGTTGGAAAAACGCGCGTAGTTTCGCTGGAAGAAAATCGTGAGACCGCCGATGTCGCGCAAAGGAATGTCACGCGAAACGGCTTCGGCGAATCGATTGAGGTAGTGCGTGGTAAAACGAACGTAATCCTCCCAATCGTCGCGGACGCAAACACGATAGACCTTGTTTTGGCACCGATCACGGCAGGCGCAATGATATTCTCGGTGCTCCGCGATAAAGTCGACCAAGACACATTATTCCTTTTTTACGGCGACGGCCCGAAAGGATTATCCGCAGAGCAACGGGAGGCATTCAAGAGTCTTATCGATGAACATCGGGACGATGAAGATTTTCAGATTACGGAACTCAATTTCTCGGAGCAGTGTGTCGCTGTAGCATTACCTAAAACATCGTTTTCGGATTGAAGCGGTGTTATCTCAAGTCATTCATTTTGCGGTGCGATTGGCGGTGTACCACGGGTGGTTCAATTATCTGCCGGCGTCGATATTTGACGTCCATGTCAAAACACTTTTCCAAAATGACCCAAACGCGATCAAGGCCTGGAGCCACTTGTTTGAGAGGGATCCGAAAAGTCATTTGCAGACAATAGCCAATGGTTTGGATCTAAACATCGAAACTGAATCTCAGCTCCTTGAGCAGATTCTGCTCGACGGTTCCGGGTCCGAACTGGGACCTCCGTTGTCGGCGCTTACGATCGAGAGCAACAGGCGGTCGCGCACTATTGCGGTATTCGATCGCGTAACCAAGGTCGTAGTATCGCGTGGCTGGCTGAGATTCTTGATAAAAGCAGGTATTTCGTTTGCACTTGCGCCTCTGGTGGCGCTCGTTTACGCCGTTGGTATCGGTCGCCAAAAAGGTTTGGAACCGATTCTGAAGATCGGTGTTCTGGCCCGTTCTGGATTTTCGTCTTATTTCTCATATAAGTGCGCTCGGGCTTTGGCGGCAGCCGGTTGTTTTCGCGGCGCTAGAGATTACTGTCAGCGTACTTACGATTTGGCAATCAGTAAGCCACAGCAATACCCGGCAGAGAGTCTCGGCGCCAAGCTTGATATTTTATTTCCAACTGGTGACTTGAGTGACAAACAAAAACGCGCGCTGATAGGCGCTTTCGTCTTGCAGCCGGCCGACCTTGGGCAGTTTGCGATCGCGGTTGACCGGGAAATTCAAGCTTGTCTCAAGTCGCTAGTCGAGCACGATGTAGAGCAGGTGCTCGAAGCGCTAGGTCGCATTGAAGCTCAGGATTTGGCGCCACTGAAATTTGTCAAGGCGCTGCTGAAAGACCAAATGCGGCGGGAAGAAGAGATCACCGATTTAGAAATCGCGGAACCTCCCCTGCACATCCTTTATTTTTGCGTTTGGGGAGAGGCGTATTTCGATGTAATGGAACGCTATGCGTTGCCATCGTTGCTTGGTAAAGACAATTTATCGGCGCTAGTGGCAAAAGGGCCCGTTATGATTTTGATTCATTGCAACGAGGCGCTCGTAGAGCGAGCCACGACATGCCAGGTCGTGCAATCGTTACGGGCATTCGCCCAGATACGAGTTGTCTCGTTTCCGCAAGCGTTACTCAAAGACGTTGAAGCGTGTGGCGACCCGATTTATCGCTCTTTTTCGGTCGCTGTTTCCGCGAAATATTACCTTTACGGCGCGCTTCAGGTGGAGGCGGCACTAACCGCGAAGAAGTTAGATGCCCGAATTTCGTTCTTTAATGCGGATTTATTGTTTGCTAATGGGGCGCTGAAGACCGCATCAGATTTTTTGGATTTGGGCTACCTTGGGGTCGCCACCAACACCTTTCGCTCTTGTTTGGATACGGTAGGCAGCGAATTAGAGAACTATCGTGAAATCACTTCTGGCGTCGGAATTTCAATCCCCGCTGACGACCTCGTGAGATTACAGGTCGAGCATATTCATGAGTCAGCCGAGCGGCGCTTGGTCAGCGAGGAGACCCGCTATTTCAATGTCACGACCGCGCAAGTGTTATTTCGCGTACCGCAAGGGATAATCGTCCGAAGCATCCATTTTCACCCCTTCATGGTTTCGCCAAAGGCGTTGTCGATGATACAGCGTTTTGACTACACGCCGCTGGATGCAAGTCTATATTCGCTGTTGATAGAAGCATCGCCAGAGCTCCTGACCGAGATAAGGATTATGCAAGATGCTAGCGATATCGCGCTGATAGAACTCAGCGAAGGATCCGCTGAGCCCGCTATTGAGACACTGCCTCCCCGACAATCATGGGAAGAAATGCAACGAGAAATTGTCGCCCGATTGGTCGAAGGCGAACATCCGCAGTTCAGTCAGCACTTGCTTCATATTCCTGTCTTTTTCCCGGTACGTGGTCGGCCTGAAGCAGATCCGAAGCGAGAAGACTACCGGTTCTTCAATGATTGGACACAAAGCCAAGCGGCCGTGACCACCGCCAATAAAATCTACACCTATCGGAGCAATTATGAAATTTCGTCTGGATAATGCAGATCGCCTGCTGCCCACCCAACCCGTTTTGAAAGAGCTATATAAGGGTAGTGACGATCAGTACTTTGATGATCTGTTATCAAGACTGAGTTCTGTTATTGGTTTCAACAACGTCGCGGAGCGATACGACCTAAGCCTGCCAGAGGGAATCAACTACGAAACGCTTGGTTCCAGTGTAAGCAACCTTGCTTTATTTTCTATGATGGTCAGTATGGGGCGTTACAAAACCATCCTAGAGATCGGTACTTTCGTTGGTGTTTCAGCAATGTTCCTGGCGGAAGCCGCTGGCGATGATGGAAGAGTTATCACCTTAGAGATAGGTGAGGAATTTGCAGAAATTGCGCGAAAAAATATTAGTTCTAACGGGTTTGATGATCGGATCAAGCTGATACACGGTGACGCCAATCAATCGATCGAGCAAGCTCACGAGGAAGCGGGGGGCTTCGATCTCGTTTTCCTAGATGGTGATAAGGGTGCTTACTGCAAGCTGTTTATTAGGCTGCTCGACATGTTGAATCCGGGTGGAGCAATCGTCGTTGATGACGCGCTTTTTCACTGTGATGTTCTCAATGGAGTTGCTACGACGGAGAAGGGGCAAGGGGTTGCTGATTTACTTGACCTCGTTGCAGATCGGGAGGATTTGCAACGCTGCTTTTTGCCGGTTGAAAATGGAGTTCTAATAGTCCGTAAACCTTAGAGCGATCGATTGTGCAGGACCCCCCAGGCCCATTGTTGACGTGAGTCGGGATTCACCGGCGCACGAGCTTACGGTCGCGCTGTTCTGTTATAACCAAGCGAACTTCGTCGCCGATGCAATCGCGGCACTTTACAGCGCGCTTCCGGCGACTTCTGAACTATTGATTTTCGACGATCATTCGTCAGACGGTAGCGTTTCTATCATCACCAAATCTTTGCGGGAGGAACCTCAGCCGCGATTATTCTTCAACGAGTCAAACAGGGGATTGATCCCTAATCTCAATACCGCCTTAGAGGTTGCCAAGGGGCGCTATATCTTCTTCGCTGCTGCCGATGATCTGATCTATCCGCAAATGCTCACACGGTGCTTAAATTTGTTAAGAAAATATCCCGAAGCAGGGCTGTGCTCCACCATGAGCGATCAAATTGATGAGCAAGGGCGACTGCTTGGTCGGATCGAATCGGGAATGCCTTCTCTTACGGATGATTATCTATCGCCTTCCCAAAGCTTAAGATTCCTCATGCGTAATGATTCTTGGTTTATGGGCAATGTGGCCGTTTATCGGGCGGACGCCTTGCGGAGAATTGACGGATTCCGTCCAGAACTAATGAGTTTCAGTGATGGTTTTAATTGCCGACTATTGGCTCTTAAGTTTGGTGCGTGTTTCATTCCTGAGGCGCTTGGCGCTTGGCGGCTGATGGCTTCCGGATACGCTGCATCCACGGCGCGCGATAGGGAACGTTCTCTCACCATAGGAAATACGGCAATCGCCTTGATGAATGAAGAATTTGCTGACTACTTTCCGGCGAGTTATTCTCGCCGTTGGCTGAAAAGATATTTATTTCACTCGGCGACCAGTGCCGATCAACAAGCATTAGTACTCAGAAACAGGCTTTCAAAACTAGGTCGATTAGCGGTTTATATGAAGCTATTTTGGGCCTTATTTTGGTATCGCCCGTTCGATGTTTACCCTGCCGTCCACAAGCGCCTACTCGGGATTTTCAGGCGATCTAGTTGAAATAACGATTGATTTTGTCGACGACTGTTTTCACCTGCTCGTCTTTGAGCTCAGGGTAAATCGGGAGACTCAGTATCCGTTTGGCTTGTTTTTCGGTAACGGGCAGATGAGGCGTGCCTAGTTCGAACACCTGGGCCGCTTTTTGTTGGTGGATCGGGATTGGATAATGGATCTTAGTTTCTATGCCTTCGCTTTCAAGGAAAGCCATGAGAGCTTCGCGTTCGTTAACTTGAATAACAAAGTTATGGAACACCCCTTCACGATTTTCTGGAAGCACTGGCACTTCGACACTGCCTTTCAGACCATTCCAGTAGCGCATCGCAATTTCCTGGAAGCGTTCGGTATATTGATCGAGGTAACTGAGTTTCTCGTTCGCGATCGCGGCCTGGATGCTATCTAGCCTGGAGTTGTAAGCGAAAAAATCGCATTCATCTCTGTTTTTCAGCCCATGATTTCGCCATTTCATTAACTCTCGATAGAGGGTAGCGTCGTTTGTCGTTACCACCCCTCCATCTCCTTGTACGTGCAAGTTTTTAAGAGGGTGGAGACTGAATGCTCCAGCGATTCCCAAGCTGCCGACCCTTTTCCCTTCGTATTTGGCGCCAACCGCTTGCGCCGCGTCCTCGATTACCAGTAATTCGTGGCGCTTAGCTATTTCGAGAATTGGTGTCATGTCTGCCGGCATGCCGGTTAGATGCACCGGTAATATCGCCCTGGTCCTGGGAGTAATTGCGGGCTCCAATAGATCGGGATCCATGTTGTAGTCTTCGCCGACATCGATAAAGATGGCGCGGGCGCCAGCGTTCGCGATAGCGCCGCCGGTCGCGATGAATGAATTTGAGACCGTGATCACTTCATCGCCGGCCCCTATGTTTAAGGCTTTCATTGTTAAAAAAAGACCATCGGTCGCATTACCGACGCCGACCGCGAATTCAGTCCCAATGTATGCGGCGAAACGTTTTTCAAACTCTTCCAATTCGGGCGACATCACATATGCGCCACGTTTCGATAACGATCTAAACGCTTCCGTTAACGCCTGTTCGTGCGCCTCAAATTGAAGCCCAAGATTTACGAAGGGTACTTTAACCATTAGCTGTAGAAACGGCGGACATGACTCGCTACGAATTCGCGTTGTTCACTGGTGATAAACTCATGCACTGGTAGCGAAATTACGTTGTCACAAATAGCTTCAGCTTTGGGGAAATCGCCTGGTTTGTAGCCGAATTCCCGCGCCGCGGGTTGCAGGTGCATGGGTATCGGATAGTGAATCTTCGCATCGATACCCTGTTCGATCAGGTAAGCTTGAAGTTCGCCACGGCGTTCAGCCAGAATGCAGTAGATGTGGAAGACCTGCTTCTTGCTGGGGTCGCGAAGTGGTACGGATATCTGGGGGATATCAGCCAGCGTGCTATCAAAGAAGCTCGCGTTATCTATGCGAGCCTCGGTGATATCGTCGATTTTTTTGAGGAGCTCATTGGCAACAATCGCTTGTATGGTATCAAGCCTAGAGTTGTAGGCGAACATGGCCGTCTCATCACGGTTAATTAATCCATGATTGCGCATAAGGCTTAGCTTATCGCGTAATTCAGCATCGCTTGTCACGACAACGCCGCCATCGCCCCACACATTCAGGTTTTTCAGCGGATGCATGCTGAAACATCCAGTGTTGCCGAAGGTACCTGCCGATTGTCCGTTGCTATGCGCCTTGATTGCGTGGCAGGCATCCTCGACGATCGCCAAACCGTTATTCGCAGCGATCTCGCAGATCGCGTCCATGTCACACGTTAAGCCACTCCAGTGCACCGGCAAGATTGCTTTAGTCCTTGAATTAATGGCCGACTCGATTTTTGAGGGGTCGATGTTGTAGTCATCTTTAACATCGACAAATACGGGTGTGGCGCCAGCAGTCACTATCGCCCCAATAGTCGCGTAGAAGGTGTACGGCGTTGTGATGACTTCATCTCCCGGTCCCACGCCCAGCGCTTTGAGGCTAAGAAATAGCGCATCTGTTCCGCTGCCGACGCCGATAGCGAATTGAGCGTTTTGTGTCGCGGCAAAGTTAGCCTCGAACATGTCAACCTCTTCGCCAAGCGTGAAGTCGCTGTTTTTGAGCAGCTCCTCGATTTTTCGGAAAATTTCGGCGTGCTCGGCGAACTGCTGTGGCAAATAATTATGGTTTATGGCGAGCTCACCGGTATTTCGGTATTGCTCGGGAAGAAAATTTGCTGTTGCCATCTACCTTGCTTTTTGAATTCGGGGAGTTTCTAGGCCGTGCTGACGTAGATACTTACGTAATGGCCGGTCATCTGGATTTTAACCGAACCCGCTGCATTGGACACGGCATTGGTCGAAGGAATTCGCGAGTTACAATAGTGTGCAAGCCGCTCGTTTCTGTGGGATTGAGCGCCGCCGGGCGAAAACGTAAGGATAAAGTGAGGGTTATGGCTACGGTTTTGATTCTTGGCAGCAATTCTTTTGCTGGCGCAACTTTTTCTCGGACTTGCCTCGACGCCGGATTTGACGTGATCGGGACTAGCCGCTCCGATCAGGTGCCGTTCCATCGAAGGCCCTATGCTTGGGGCCAGATTAATCGTGATATTCGCTTCGAAAAACTCGATCTAAACGACGATTTTGAGGGGGTTTGCTCTTTAGTTGATGCTATCCGCCCCGAGTACGTTGCCGATTTTGCTGCTCAAGGAATGGTAGCGCCGAGTTGGAAGCACCCAGAACAGTGGTACCAGACCAACATCACGGCCAAGGTCAGACTTCATAACTATCTCAAAGACAAGGATTACCTGCGGTGCTATCTGAGAATTTCGACACCCGAAGTGTATGGCAACACCTCAGGCGCAGTGTCTCCGGAACACAGCTTGAACCCCAGTACACCATACGCTGTTTCTCACGCCGCGATCGATATGAGTCTGATGGCTTTTTT
>JBCCFA010000051.1:0-14623 GCA_039029975.1 Pseudomonadota bacterium | reverse complement strand
GTGATTTGGCGATTAATGCTCAACAGCAGCGTCTATCCCCAAGCCGGTTTGCGAACGTACGAATTGCTTATCAAACGCTTGGCGCTCGGCGCTTGCTGTGGTTGATTTATCGAGTAAGGAAAAGATGAAAATGCCTGCGAAGGCAACGCTCATAGAAAATAAGGCCGGATGTTTATAGGGGAAGATTGGCGCATCGTTTTGCAGGATATCAACCCAAATGGTTGGACCTAAAATCATACAAGTTACAGCGGTCAACAAACCCAGGCTGCCGCCGATAAAAGCGCCGCGAGTAGACAGTCGCGACCAATACATTGATAAAAATAGGATTGGAAAATTCACACTAGCGGCGATGGCGAAGGCCAGCCCTACCATGTAGGCGACGTTCTGTTGCTCGAAAGCGAGTCCAAGAAAGATTGCAGCGATGCCCAGGGCAATCGTGGCATATCGTGACACCCTCACCTCCTCGCCTTCAGCAACTACCCCTTTGCGGATAACGCTTGCGTAAAGGTCGTGAGAAATTGCTGACGCGCCAGATAGCGTTAAGCCAGAGACCACCGCTAGTATCGTCGCAAACGCCACAGCGGAGATGAATCCTAAGAACGCATCGCCGCCGACCGCTTTAGACAAATGAATGGCGGCCATATTGTTACCACCAAAAATGGTGCCGGTCGCGCTATCCAGAAATTCCGGATTCGTGGTTAATAACCAGATTGCGCCAAAACCAATAATAAACGTTAGGATGTAGAAATAACCGATAAACCCGGTCGCAAACAAAATCGACTTACGCGCCTCTTTAGCATCTGGCACCGTGAAGAAACGCATCAATATATGCGGTAAGCCGGCCGTACCAAACATTAACGCAAGTCCCAAGGAAATCGCTGACACCGGATCTGAGACCAGCCCCCCGGATGCCATTATCGCCTTGCCTTTGGCGTGCACATCGATCGCGCTGGAAAATAGTTGCTCAGGTGAAAAATCTAAGCGCTGCATTACAGCGAATGCAAGAAACGATGCACCGAGTAATAGCAAAACAGCCTTGATAATTTGTACCCAGGTGGTGGCAAGCATGCCGCCGAAACTCACGTACAAAATCATCAATATACCGACAATGAAAACAGCGACCGTATAAGGCAAGCCGAACAATACCTGAATCAATTTTCCAGCGCCTACCATTTGCGCAATGAGATACAGCAGCACAACCACCAAAGTACCGCAGGCCGCAAGCGAACGAATCGGTAAGGCTTGTAAGCGATAACTCACGGCGTCGGCAAATGTGTAGCGGCCCAAATTTCGTAATCGTTCCGCCAATAAGAATAAAATGATTGGCCAACCGACGAGAAAACCGATCGAATAAATCAGGCCATCAAATCCACTAGCAAACACCAAACCTGAAATCCCTAAGAATGACGCGGCGGACATATAGTCGCCGGCGATTGCTAAACCGTTCTGAAAACCTGTGACGTTACCACCAGCCGCGTAAAAATCTTTCGCGGTCTTGGTTTTATTCGCGGCCCAATACGTAATTCCTAAAGTGGCTGCAACAAACGTCAAAAACATAACAATCGCGATAATATTAAGCGAACCACCTGGATTTGATGCGGCCATCACGGTAACCGGCAGCATCAACGAAAAAAGCCCGCCTAATGTTTTAATCCACTTCATAAAATTAACTCTAATCTCTGTTAATGTTCTGCTGCGCCTTCGGCACCAAGACCAGTTTGCGAACGCACGAACTGCCCATCGAATGCCTTACGCTCGCGATTTGCTTGCTCGCTGTTATCAAATATCGATATCAGCAGGATACTTATGATTGACGCACTCATCGCAAATAAGGCCGGATATTTGTAAGGGAAAATTGCCTTTTCAAATCCTAATACTTCGACCCAAATTGTTGGACCGAACAGCATGCAGCAAAACGCTGTAATTAGTCCAATCCAGCCGCCCCACACGGCGCCGCGCGTACTCAAGTGCCGCCAATACATCGCGAAAAACAGAATCGGAAAATTCACGCTTGCAGCAACCGCAAAAGCAAGCACTACCATGTAAGCAACATTTTGTTCTTCAAATGCCATACCAAGCGTCACCGCCAAGATGCCGAGTATAAGTGTTGCGATCCGAGAAACTTTCACCACTTGTTTTTCGGCCGGCGTGGCATTGCGGAATACATTGACATACAAATCGTGAGAAATTGCCGATGCGCCCGATAAAGTCAATCCTGAAACAACGGCGAGGATTGTGGCGAAGGCCACGGCGGAAATAAAACCCAGAAAGAGATCCCCGGCCACAGCATGCGACAGGTGAATTGCTGCCATATTATTGCCGCCGCGTAATAAGCCACTGGCAGTATCAAGGTAATCCGGATTCTGAGTCAGCAAAGCAATAGCGCCGAACCCTAAGATGAAAATTAACAGGTAAAAATAACCGATAAACACCGTTGCGTAGACAACAGAACGACGCGCTTGTTTTGCATCTGGTACCGTAAAAAATCGCATTAGTACATGCGGTAAGCCGGCAGTCCCAAACATTAACGCCAGCCCCAGCGAAATCGCCGAAATGGGGTCGGTCACCAATCCGCCAGGACCAAATACCTCGCGCCCGCGCGGATGTACTTCCGCAGCGGTGGAAAACAAGGCATCAAAAGAAAACCCAATAGATGACATGACCAAAAACGCGAGTACTGTCGCACCAAACAATAATAAACACGCTTTGATGATCTGCACCCAGGTAGTTGCAATCATGCCACCAAACGTGACGTAGATGATCATCAACACGCCAACGATTATCACCGCGAATTCAAATGGTATGCCGAATAAGATCTCAACAAGTTTTCCTGCACCAACCATTTGCGCAATCAAATAAAGGATCACTGATACCAATGTACCCGCCGCAGACAAAATTCTAATCGGCGTTGCTTTCAACCTCACCGCAACGGCATCACTAAAGGTGTATTTACCTAAATTCCTGAGACGCTCCGCGAGTAGAAACAAAACAATCGGCCAACCGGCCAAACCACCGATTGCATAGACAAGACCGTCGAAGCCGCTGACATAGATCAAACCCGAGACACCCAGAAGCGAAGCGGCTGACATAAAGTCGCCAGCAATCGCCAAACCATTCTGAAAGCCTGTAACGCTGCGGCCGGCGGCGTAAAAATCTTGGGCAGTTTGGGTGCGTTTCGCCGCCCAGTAGGTAATTCCCAAAGTGGCAGCAACGAAGACCAAAAACATGCTAATGGCGGCCGGATTGACGTTGGTACCGCCTGTATCAGCCGCGAAGGAAATATGCGCGAAAAAAAACGCGCAAACAATAATTGGCGTTTTCATGGGACCTAGGTCTTGTCGCTCGAATGCTCCAGAACCGTCAGTGGGATGCAGCTTTTTCCGCGCCTATACCGGATTGCGAACGCACGAATTGCGCATCAAATGCGTCGCGTTCGCGCTTCGCTCGCGTACTATTGTCCAACCATGAAAATAAAAAGATTGTCGAAAACGAAGCGATCATCGCGAACAATGCCGGATACTTGTACGGCACAATCGCCTTTTCGAAGCCAAGAATTTCAACCCACACCGTCGGCCCCAAGACGATGCAGCCGAACGACGTAATTAACCCGATATACCCGCCAATGACGGCACCTCGCGTGGTGAGTTTGCGCCAATACATGGCCAACAGCAGAATTGGGAAATTCACGCTGGCGGCAACCGTGAACGCAAGCAACACCATGTAAGCGACATTCTGGTGCTGGAAAGCGATGCCGAGAAAAATAGCCAGCGCGCCGAGCCCCAAGGTCGCAATCTTTGAGACTCGAACCACCTTGCGCTCGTCAGCGTGTCCATCACAAAAAACGTTGACGTACAGGTCATGCGCGATGGCAGATGCACCAGATAATGTTAAACCTGAAACGACCGCCAATATCGTCGCGAACGCGACGGCAGACATAAACCCTAAAAACAAATCACCCGCTGCAGCATGGGATAGATGAATTGCCGACATATTATCGCCACCTCGCAGCAAACCAGTCGCGGCATCAAAGTAAGTCGGATCACTTGCCACTAACACAATCGCACCGAATCCCAAAATAAACACCAGTAGATAAAAATACCCAATGAACAAGGTCGCAAAGAAAACTGACCGGCGTGCTTGGGTTGCGTCCGACACCGTAAAGAATCGCATTAATATGTGCGGCAATCCGGCGGTACCAAACATCATCGTTGTACCAAACGAAATGGCGGAAATCGGATCTGGCGCCAAACCACCAGGTAAAAAGACATCAAAGCCTTTGGCGTGGGTTTCTCCGGCGCGCCGAAATAATTCGTTAAAGGAAAATCCCATCTTCGACATGACTAGAAATGCAAGAATGGTCGCGCCAAACAACAATAGGCAAGCCTTGATTATTTGCACCCAAGTTGTCGCAATCATGCCGCCGAAAGTGACATAAATAATCATTAGCACGCCAACCGCAATGACGGCCGTGCTGAACGGTAAGCCGAAAAGTATTTCCACGAGCTTGCCAGCACCCACCATTTGCGCGATCAAATAAAGCACAACTGCGACTAAGGTCCCCGCAGCCGCAAGTGTTCTTATTGGCTTTGCTTCTAGTCGCGCAGCAACGGCATCGCTAAATGTATACTTGCCCAAATTTCGCAAACGCTCTGCGAGCAAAAACAATACCAATGGCCAACCGACTAACGCGCCAATCATGTAGAAAATACCGTCGAAACCACTCACGAATATCAGCCCAGAGATACCAAGTAGGGATGCAGCGGACATGTAATCCCCGGCGATCGCTAAGCCGTTTTGAAACCCTGTGACGCTGCGCCCCGCTGCATAGAAATCTTGCGCAGTTTGCGTGCGTTTCGATGCCCAGTAAGTAATGCCGAGTGTGACGGCGACAAACACCAAGAACATGCCAATTGCGGGGAGATTAAGCGCTTTAGCTGAGTCTGCGGCGCACGCAAGGTCACAGAAGAGTGCGACGCTAAATGCCGCAAGAATTTTTAGTTTCATGGAGTTCAAGAATTACTGTTTAGTAAGCCGTTCAAGCAGAACCGCGGTTTCGCGATCGAATTCCCCGTTCGCCCGATGCACATAAACACCGGTTAGGATGAAGCTCACCCCGATGACGCCAAGACCAGCAACGATCCCCCATGTTACCGTTGAATCCGGGTTTATTGGGATTGCAAATAGTGCGGGTTTGAAGGCAATAACTAATATGAACGCGTAGTAAGTCGCCAGCATGATGCCAGCTAAGGTCCAACTGAATCGGCTGCGACGCTGCTGTAACGCGTGAAAAGCCGGATCCCGATCGATTTTTTCGTACAGATCTTCCACCTTATCCTCTCTTAATGTTTATCGTTATTATTACCAAAGTTTATCGCTAGCTAAGCGTGCGCCTTCCGCTAATGCGGCAAATTTTTTCCACACGACCGATTCCGCAACCATTTCCCAGCCAGCGAAAGTGCCGAAACCACAATCCGAACCTGCAATCACGCGCTCTTTATCCCCTACCGCATCGACTGCTTCCAAAATCCGATTACATATCACTTGCGGGTGCTCAACGTAGTTCACGGTTGAGTCAATCACGCCCGGAATAACTAGCACGTCATCGGGCAGCGGGTTTTCTTTTAGCGTTGCGTATTCATGCTGATGACGCGGGTTAGCGAACTCGATTGAAAAAGCACCCACGTTAGCTTCCCTGACTACAGGCAGCACATCGGCCAAGGCCACGTCCTTGTCGTGCGGTCCGTCATAATTACCCCAACAAATATGTAACCTAATTTTATCTTTAGGAATGTTCTGACACGCATCGTTAATCGCTTCAATGTGGATCGCAATGCCATCTTGGAACTCCTTTATCGAGCAATCATTCCACTTCCCGTGGCGTTCCATTGCTAGGTCTGGGCAATCAAGTTGCAGCAAATGGCCACGGCTATGAATCAACTCGTATTCCTTCTGCATCTCCTTGCCAACGGCGCGAACATAAGCTTCGTGGGAATCGTAATGTTGATTGACTAAAGTGGTGCAGACAATACCGGGGCTTGCTGCAGTAACGAACGACTCTAGGTAATGACCGTGGTTAGCTGCTAATACCGAATCGAACATCTCAAGTTCTCGCTCAGCGGGATTTAAATCGACGTAGTGTACGTCTCCGATAGCAGCTTTGGCGTCCACAACCTTCGACATTTTCATGCCACGCTTATTCCACAGTTCAAGAAAATCCGGGTAGTCGACCCAATCGGAGAAAGCCGGTCGTTCGCTGACCCCTCCGAACCCTTCTAGACGCTGCCCCACGTAAGTTTGGAAACCGACCCGTGGTTGTTCGCCGTCGTTGATGACGTCTATACCGGCGCCAATCTGCGCGGCCACGCAGTGCTGAACGCCCTGTTCGGCTAGAGAATCAAGTCGCGCCATATCCACCGCTTCATCGTTCTCATCAGCAATTAGCAAATCTGATAATTCGCGCTCGCGCGGCAAACTACCAACATGGGTCGTTAGAATATGGCTTTCGCTGTTATGCATGGTTTCCCCCAGGGTTGCGTTGACAACTTTCGTTGAGTTGTCTCTGGCAAAGCCGGCTGCTCTAGCCAGCCTCATTAATTTTCCGGCACTTTGGCATATCTCTCCCTAAGGCGCTAGCCCTTATGCTTGCCGATTAGCTAAAGAAAATGCGCATTTCGGCCGCTGTATTCTCACTACTGCGTCGCAGCATCAAGTAGACCTTTAAATTACATCCCGTTACCGACTACTCACCTTATTGTTATGCCACCTAACGCTTTAATCTCCGACGTTGAACTGCTCAGAACGCAAATGGATCATTTGACCGATGCGGGGACGAGTGCATACTTTTTTGGCGCTTTTTCAGTGGTACTCGCAACCGTGTGTCTGTGGGGGGACTTACCGTCCGAAATATTATTGTCCTGGGCAACCGTAACGGCTGCGATAACGATTGCCCGCTATATACATTTTCGGACATTCGATCACAACCAAAGCGATGATGGCATGCTCAACTTTCATCGTTTGTACAGCATTGGCACAATGCTATCGGCGTTTTGCTGGGGAACATTTGGGGTCGGCTTGGTCTATATCGACGACCAACTAACTCAGGCAATGATCGTGATTCTCACACTCGCAATTTGTAGTGGTTCGGTAATTGTTTCTTCCTCGTTAGTTCATTTGAGCCGCGCGTTTATCTTCGTGGTGCTAGCGCCAATGCTAACCGCTTTGATTGTTATGGGTGACGCCTACCTTCCAATTGCGACATTAACAGTGGGCGGCGTTATTTTTCTCGGTTCGCTGGCTGTGTCTATCCATGCTTCGGTCGTTAATTCTTATCACGCGCAATCGGACAATCAAGTCTTAATTGAGCAACTGCGGGATTCGAAGAAAAGTGCCGAGTCGATGAATCGGCAGTTGAAAACCGAGATCGCAGTGCGCAACGAGGCCGAAGCGCATATGGTCGAAGCGCGTGATAAAGCGGAAAAAGCGGCTCGCGCGAAAAGTGATTTCGTGGCGACGATGAGTCATGAAATTCGTACGCCAATGAATGGCGTGCTTGGCATGACCGAGTTGTTAATGAACACCGATCTATCGGCAAAACAGTTTCGCTTCGCTGACACAATCCGACGTTCAGGAGAAGCGCTGCTGTCGATCATTAACGATATTTTGGATTTTTCGAAAATTGATGCCGGCAAACTCGAAATCCAACATACAGTTTTCGATTTACGACAACTGGTTGAAGACACTGCATCTTTCTTTGCCGAAGCCGCTCAGAGTAAACGTATCGAGCTGGTGAGTAATTTCCCGCCAAATGAGCATGCCGCCTATCGGGGCGATCCCGATCGGATACGGCAAATTCTACTGAACTTGGTTGGTAATTCGCTCAAATTTACCGAGCGAGGCGAAATAGCCCTAGAGGTCGGCACCGTGCATTCGTCAGAAGATGAAGCCTTGGTAAAGTTTGCCATCCGCGATACTGGTATCGGAATCGCGGAAGAGCATCAAGCGCACATTTTTGAATCCTTTCAGCAAGCAGATGGATCCACCACCAGAAAATTCGGCGGCACCGGACTCGGGCTGACTATTTGCAGCCGATTGGTTGGACTCATGAAAGGTGAAATTAAGGTCAAAAGCGATCTAGGTCACGGCTCCACGTTTTGGTTCACGGTAAAACTAACGCCGGCACCAGCTAGCGCTATTACTAATCAAGTAAGAGACACTAAGGATTTTTCCGGCTTACGTGTCTTGGTGATCGATGACAACGAAACGAATCGTGAGGTGTTGGAACATCAGTTAGCCAACTGGAAAATGCTAGTGCATACCGCCTCATCGGGTAAACATGCGCTGAAATTACTAAATCGTGGTGCGGACCGTCAAGAATTATACGATGTCATTATTCTCGATCGACAAATGCCCGAAATTGACGGCATCGAATTAGCCCGCCGTATTCGCAGTAACGAAGAGACGAAATCCGTGGCGATTGTCATGTTGAGTTCGATCAACCAACTTGAAGAGACCGGCGAGTGGTACAGCGCCGGGATAGACGTCTACGTGAACAAACCGGTGCGGCAATCGGAATTATATGAAGGTCTCTGCGTTGCGCTAGAAGAAACAAATAAAGTGTCTGACTTGCTAGATGACGATATGACTAACCCTGATTCGGTAGAGAATCAGTTGCTTTACGCCGATGTCTTAGTTGCAGAAGACAACCCGATTAATCAGGAACTCGCACGAAGCATCCTAGAGAACATGGGATGCCGGGTGGTGGTAGTAGATAACGGGCGCGAAGCAGTCGAAGCAATTACCGAAGCTCCGCTCGACCAATTACAAAAACGCTATGACTTGATACTAATGGATTGCCAAATGCCCGAGTTGGACGGTTTCGCAGCGACTAAAGAAATTCGACATTGGGAAGCTCGCGAAGACAAACATCTGCCAATCATCGCCTTAACGGCCAATGCGATGAGCGGCGATCGCGAGAAATGTTTGGACGCGGGTATGGATGATTATCTTAGTAAACCGTTTACGCAGGAAGAACTATTTGGCGTTTGCGAAAAATGGTTATCGCTGGAAACAAAAAATCGTCGAGAAATCGCCGAGAAAAAAGCCGTTAAATCGGAAGCTAAGAAGCAGGTTCAATCTGCGCCGCGGGTGGAATTAGACGGGGCAACGCTCGATAGCATCCGGGCGCTGCAGCGTGAAGGCGGTCCCGATATATTGGCAAAAGTCATTCACCTTTATCTTAAAAACTCGCCTTCGATGCTCGAAAAATTGCAGGAAGCAACAGCAACCGGCAACGCAGAATTACTGCGTGGTACTGCGCACAGCCTTAAATCGAGTAGTGCGAATATTGGTGCACTACAGCTCGCAGAACTATGCGCAGATCTTGAAAAAATGGGTCGCGACAAATCGCTCGATGGCGCAATGTCTACCTTAGGCATTTTGGAATTCGAGTTCGAAGGCGTCTGCAATGCCCTGCACGCTGAACTAGCGCGGGATGCCGCCTAAATGTCGGCACCAAGTGAACAACTATCAGTGCTCGTCGTTGACGATGATGACATTCAGCGGGTGATGTCCTGCGAAGCGCTTGAACAAACCGGCTTCACGGTTCTCGAAGCGAATGATGGTATTCCGGCCTTAGAGATATTTGAAAATACGCACATCGATCTTGTGATTCTAGATGTGATGATGTTGGAACTTGATGGGTTTGAAACCTGTCGTCGTATTCGACGTTTTGATAAGGGTCGCCACACGCCAATTCTAATGATGACGGGTTTGGAAGATGTGGAATCCATTGATCACGCTTACCGAGTAGGCGCCACAGACTTCGTTACCAAACCGATTAATCTGCAAGTTCTGCCGCGTCGTCTACGCTATATGCATCGAGCGACACAAACTGCCGCAGAACTGCGAGATTCAACACGCCGCTTAGAAAATGCACAGCGTATGGCGAATTTGAGCCATTGGGAATGGAACCGCGAAACACAGTTGTTCATTTGCTCCGCAGAGACCGAATCACTGCTTGGTGTGCGCAATGGCGCCAAAGTAACGCTTGAAGATTTTCTCAAGTACGTTCATCCAAGCGATAAGGCAAGCGTTAACGAAGCACTGCAAATTGGGCTCAACAACGAAGAATCATTTGAGAATACTTTTCGGGTTGTCGTTGACGAGACGATTCGATTTTTACACCAAGATGTTGAATTTTTTACAGAAGGAACTCATCGGGGACTGAGAGCGACCCTTCAAGACGTCACTAAACTACGCAACGCGCAACAACAAGCACATCGATCCACATACTACGACGAACTTACCAGCCTGCCCAATCGCTTATTGCTTACCCAAGAGTTAGAGCGTGCCTTGTACGCTGGCAAAAAAAATCATCGTCAAATTGCGTTGCTAGCAATTGATTTGGACGAATTCAAACGCGTTAACGATTCACTCGGGCATTCTGCGGGTGACGAAGTTTTGCGCAAAGTCAGCGACATTCTTAAGGCGAGTGTCCGGACGGCCAATCAACTGGTTTCAAAATCCGATCACGCGGAACTGAAAGACATTGTTGTATCTCGCATGGGTGGCGACGAATTCGTTATTGTCCTGAACGACATTCGATCGGTTGAAGACGCAGCTCCTGTGGCTCGTAGAATCCAAAAAAGCTTGGCTCAAACGATCAATATAGATGGTAGGGAAATCGTTTTGTCCTGCAGCATAGGCATCAGCGGCTTTCCGAATGATTGCAAAGACGCCGAAACGCTGCTTAAAAACGCGGTATCGGCAATGAATCACGCTAAAGCCGCCGGGCGCGATAAATATCAATTTTACGATGCTTCAATGAACGCGCGCGCTTTCGAACGACTAAGTATGGAGGCAAATTTGCGCAAAGCGCTCGATGAAAATCAATTCGAACTTTATTTTCAACCTAAGATAGATATCGGGTCCGGTTCCGTGATTGGCGCCGAGGCACTAATTCGCTGGATTCACCCAGATCTCGGCATTATCTCGCCGATTGAATTCATCCCTGTTGCCGAAGAAACAGGCTTAGTGTTGCCCATCGGTGAGTGGATCATCACTTCGGCTGCTAACGCTGTGTCATCATGGCAAACTAATGGCTTGCCCGACATGAAAGTGGCAATCAATGTCAGTGCGGCACAGTTCGCGACGCAAAATTTGCCGCATCTCATTGCTACCGCCGTTAGCCACGCAAACATTCCATCGGCCAGCATCGAAATTGAAATCACCGAAAGCTTGCTAATGCAAGACTTAGATACCGTTTTAAGCCAATTGAAAGCGCTTAAGGAACAAAACATCAATATTTGGATTGATGATTTTGGGACCGGTTATTCTTCTCTTAGCTACTTAAAGCAGTTACCAATTTCTGGATTAAAGATCGACCAATCATTTGTGCGCGAAATGGCGAGCAATAATAATGACCTCGCTATTGTCACCACCGTCATTGGGCTGGCGCGAAACCTAAATCTTGGCGTGGTTGCAGAAGGGGTGGAAGAGCATGAACAACTGCGCTTATTGGCGACCAAAAATTGTGATATCGCGCAGGGTTTTTATTACTCCCGCCCTTTACCGAATCACGAATTTCAAACTTGGGTCGCCACGAGTAGCGGGCGCTTTAGCCGCGTTTCGAGCGTGGGTTAAATCAGAATGAGACTTAGCGCGCAATTTTTTGCGCTAATTGGCACTTCGAGTAAAGAACTAATTCTTGTCGCCGTTATGCCCAATAAGCAAAGTAAGAGATATAAGATATGACCAGCGTATTGGCTGTGGATGATCTAAAGTCTATGCGGCATATGATGTCGCTGACCCTCGTGGACGCGGGGTATCGCGTTACCATGGCCCATAACGGCAAAGACGCCCTACATCACATTGGTTGCGCGCAGCCAGATGTCATCCTTGCGGATATCGACATGCCGCATATGGACGGCATAGAACTCGCGAAAAACATTCGCGCGAATCCGGCGCTTGCGAGGATTCCTATCGTTTTAATGTCTACTAACAGTAATACCACGGAATTAGATATTGAGCGCGCCAAAGCTGCCGGCGCAAATGGGTGGCTGTGTAAACCGCTAGATCCGAGCCATTTGGTAGAAACTATCAGCGCGGTAGTTAACTAGTTCGATAATTAGCGCATACTTAAGCGCAGAAATTCTGTTCTGTAGCACCAGCTAGCTCGGAAAATCCCAAAGCCTCACTATAATCAGTGTATCTCACGTTAGGATACACAATGGCTATCACGCTCATTCTCCTTAGCCTACCGATTGCTTGGGCGATCTGGGCTTACAATCGGCTGGTTCGCGATCGAGTGCGGGTAGAAACCGGTTGGAGTGATATTGGCGTACAGTTGAAACGTCGCTACGACTTAATTCCGAAGTTGGTCGCCGCGGTCAAACAGTACGCGGCCTATGAATCTGCCACGCTTGAAGCAGTAACAACGCTCAGAAGCGAAGCGCAAAACGCCGCCAAATCCACCAACGACGAACAAGCCATTAGCCGCGATTTAAAACAACTGATTGCGGTTGCGGAAAACTACCCTGATTTAAAAGCAGATCAAGTGTATCTAGACCTGCAACAAAATTTGACGCACGTCGAACAGCATCTGCAGTACGCGCGACGTTATTACAACGGCGCCGTGAGAAATCTGAATATACGTATTGATTCGTTCCCCGACACCTTGGTGGCGAAAGCCTTCGGATTCTACAATGCCGAATTTTTTGAATTCGAACCGGTTAACGAGGTGTCTGAACAATGAAGCCGCGGCTCGGGACAAAATTTTCGCTAATTTTATTATTAATTATCGCGCTGCTCGTCCCCTTTTGTGCTGCGGCGAGCGAAGAAATTTTAGATTTTACTAGCAATATCGACATTTACGCCGATCGCAGCATGAGTGTTCGCGAAACCATCGTGGTGCGCGCCGAAGGCAAGCAGATCCGTCGCGGCATTTTCCGAGATTTCCCGACCGACTATCAAGACAAATTTGGCAACCGATACCGCGTTCGGTTCGACGTTGAAACCGTTCTTAAAGATGGCGCAGTAGAGCCGTTTAAAACAGAACGTATCAACAATGGGGTGCGAGTTTATATCGGGCGAACTGATGTCAGGCTATCGCCGGGTGAGTATCGCTACGAAATAGTCTATCGAACTGATCGACAGTTAGGGTTTTTCGATCAGCATGACGAACTCTACTGGAATGTCACCGGCACCGGCTGGGCCTTTCCGATTAAGCACGCCGCGGCAAACATTAAGCTCCCGGTTTTCGTGGATCCTATGGAAATGAAAACGGACGCTTATACGGGTCCGCAAGGATCCACGGATAAGAATTTCTCCGCATACGTTGACGATTTAGGCGTCGCGCATTTTGAGACAACCAACACACTCGCCGCGCGCGAAGGCCTAACCGTGGTGTTCGCTTGGCCGAAGGGCGTAATAGCTGAACCGCGCACGAGCGAGCGAATTGCCGACACACTGGCCGATAATCTTCATGTTTTGCTCGCCCTGATAGGAATAATCGGCCTCGGGTTTTACTACCTACTCACCTGGGACAGAGTGGGACGCGACCCTTTAAAAGGGGTGGTGGTCGCGAATTACGAACCGCCCCCAGGGTACTCACCGGCATCGATGCGCTATATCGAAAAAATGGGCTACGACAAGCGCTGCTTTACTTCGGCGGTTATTAATCTTGCAGTGAAAGGCTATCTCACCATTGACGATACGGACCGACACTACTTATTAACCAAAACGGGAGAAGACGTTGAGCTTGCGCCAGGTGAGTCCGTGTTAGCGAAAGAATTATTCGGCTTTGAGAACTTAATAGAACTTAAACAATCGAACCATCGAAACATTGGCGAAGCCTTGGAAGCACACGAAGGGGCGCTAAGCAGCGATTATGAAAATAAGTATTTCAAAACGAATCGCAAATTTTTCTTTATTGGCTTAGTACTAAGCGTTGCCTTGATCGCCCTGGTTGCTGTCTTGGCGAATCGCAGCGTTGGTCTTAGCGAAACGCTATTTTTATCTGTCTGGGCATCGGTGTGGTGGTTCGCCACCGGGGCCGGTTTGATAGGCGCTTGGAATAGCATTCGTTACGCACACAGCTTTACCACATGGGTAAGTGCCATATGCCGCGTGCTGTTCCTTGTCCCATTTGTGATTGCTGGCGTTTTCGCACTAACGCTATTTAGCGCTAACGTGAATTGGCCGGTAATTGCTTTCTTGTTCGCCATCGTTACCCTAAACGTTGTTTTTTACCAATTGCTTAAAGCGCCAACCATGCTTGGGCGAACGCTGCTTGATAAAGTTGATGGCTTTCGTCATTACGTTGAGATAGCGGAAAAACACGAACTTGATTACCGCAATCCTGCCGGCAAAACGCCGCAGCTGTTCGAAAAATATTTGCCCTATGCTTTGGCGCTAGAAATCGAGCAACAATGGGCGGAACAATTCAATGATGTGATCGCCAACGCGGCAGGGAGTAGCAATGGCTATTCCCCAACTTGGTATCACGGCTCGCATTGGCATCCTAGCCAGCCAAGTCATTTCAGCAGTGCTTTGGCTGGCTCCTTAACGAGCGCTATTGCGTCTTCATCAACCGCACCCGGTTCAAGCTCTGGCGGGATGGGCGGCG
>JBCCFA010000050.1:0-14855 GCA_039029975.1 Pseudomonadota bacterium | reverse complement strand
GCTCCAGTGCCTGCCCGACCACCGAGATCATTTGCGTGCGGATCTGTTTGGCGTACCAAGAGGAACGATCGCTGCGCTTTTCCCAAGCGGCGACCGTGCGCTGCACAGCCCGGCCGTGGGGACCAAACAGATAAAGCAGGCGTTCGCAGATCATCGCCCACATAAAAAAGGTTACAAGCGCAATTAAGATCAATACTTCGCCGCCGAGCTCGAAAAAATCGCGAACTGATTCGAGCGCGGGCAAATAGAAGTAGATCATCTCAAGCATTATTAGGCGGCGCTTTGTTTCATGCGGCGTTCGGCTTGGTGCGCTACCAGCCCCGCGGCTTGTTGCTCAAGAATTTGGGTCAAGCGTTTGCCACGGCTAACCACCAAGGTGTGCAGCAACACGGTCGGTATCGCTACGCACAGTCCTAGCACCGTGGTGACGAGTGCTTGCGATATGCCGCCTGCCATCAATTTCGGGTCGCCGGTACCGAACAATGTGATCGCTTGGAAAGTGATGATCATGCCGGTGACCGTCCCCAACAAGCCCAGCAAGGGCGCGACGACGGCGATGATCTTGAGCAACATCTGCCGGCGATTGATGGCGGGGGTTTCCTTGAGGATGGCCTCGGTAAGTTTGAGTTCTAAAGTTTCGATATCCGCCTTTTTGTTTTTTGCATAGGCGCGAAACACTCGGCCCAACGGATTTTTGCCAAGCTCGTCTTTCTTTTTGACTTGTTTATCGATTGCTCTGGACATCATTGAAAGTCTTATCAAACGTTCGATTGCGACGAGAAAAGCGATTAGGCCGAGGCTTAAGATCACATAGCCGACGACTCCGCCCTGTTGTATGCGCTCTTCGAGACTGGGCGCTTGCACCAGCAATGAGAGGATCTGCCCGCGTGAGGGGTCTACCCCGACAGGGGCGTTGGTGCCGGTCGCGGCGCTTTCAAAATTGTCAATCCGATCGGTATAGCGGCTTTGCGGCTGGCGCGGAAACTCGCTGAGTTTGCCGGTTTCGGGCGAGAAGGATAGGTACTTCCCCGCGGAAACCGCGTTGAAGGCGCCGATCCGGATCACCGGTCGCAACGCCTCGTTGCCATCCGCGGTAATGACCGTGGCATCGAAGCGAACGACGCGCCCTGATTCGACCATTTCGCGCTGCAACTCAAACCATAGACGTTCGATTTCTTCAACCGAAGCAAGACGGCTCGTTTGCCCCATTTTCTGGGACAACTCATCGAGGAACTCGATCCGCTCCGGGTACTGAACATGGGTTAGCGACGCTTCGAACTGACCGCGTGTATCGCCAACGGTGCGTTGCAATACGTCGAAAAGAGCCTTCAGCGAACCCAGGCGCTCATCGAGCGTGTTCGATAACTCTGCGATCTGACGATCAAGAGATTCGAATTCCCGCTCCAACGAGACCGATCGGGCTTGTTCGGCATCGCGAGACGCTTCCGCCTGGGCGAGCAGCGTTGCTTGTTGGGCGCGATTTTTAGCAAAGCTCTCAAGCCGTTTTTTGTTTTCTTCTGAATCACGTGCGCGCCCCGCCTTGACCGTTTTCAATAACTCATCGAGGGAGATCACGTTATCAGCGGCGCCGGCGACAGTAGTGGCTACGATGAGCAGCGAAAGGAGTAATAGGCGAATAGCCATTAGCTTGCATCCTCCGCGGCATGAATTGGTAGCACCATAAGATCCGGCGGCGATTGTTTACGCGCGATTTCGATTCCCGCCGCGACTTCTTTGCGATAGAGAGCCGGGTCGACTACCCGCCACGCGTTACTTGAGCGATCCCAAACACCCGTGTATTCGCCGCCTTCGGTTTGATAGAGCAGCGCCACACGCCCAATGCGGAGGAAATTGACAGCACGGGTTCCACCTTCAACCGTTAAGGATCCGGCATAGGATTCAATGGTGCGCCCGTAATCGTTCTCAATTTCGTAGGCTTCCATCACCTGGCGAAACTTCTCCGCCGGAGTTACGTCGGAGCGTTCCATCGAGTCTCGCAAGCGTGTGAGGCGATCGGCGCGCTCTTCGGGCAGAAAGGGCACATCGAGCCGGACGAATTCTTCAAGGGAATCGATCATCCTCATCATCAGGGGCAGCACTTGGCGTTCGAGGAGTGCGACCTTGGTGATCGAGTCTTCTAAATTGGCGATTTCCTCGCGTTGATTAGTCACCTGCTTGGCCAACAGATTGTTGTAGACCTTGAGGTCGTCCACGACCTTGGTGACTTGGCGATATTGTGCTTCCAGGGAACTGGCTTGATCCGCTAGCGAGTTGATTTTCTCCTGCGCTGCCCGGCCTTCGGCGATCCGGGACTCGCCGACCTGACTCACCGCAGCGAGCGTTTCGGCGGCCAATGCGGCACCGCCACATACGACCCACAAGGCCAGCGAAGACCAAACCCGAAATTGCCATCGGGAACGATATGTGATGGACATGAAATTCCTCGAACTACGGTTGGTTGCTTATGCTGTTTTCGGCATAAGAGCCAAAGACTTAATTCCAATTTCGGATTTTAACGGCCATACGCCCTGACGCTAGGTTTTCTCAGCAAAAACTCGGTATTTCCTCCGAATTTCCACAAAATGCAGGCCACAGGCCTTAGGATCACCGGCTGCTAGGCTGGTTGGAGCGTTGCGGTGCGAATAGAAACCCTGTTACCACTGGGCAAGGTCGATCCAGGTCTGCGCCAGCCCGAGCGCGCATTAGATCTAAAAACCGTAGGGCCCCAAGCACAGCGGGTGGAGGCCTTAGGCTACGACGCGATGATGATTGAGGAGACCAAGGTTGACCCTTACATTGTTGCCGGGATCGCGCTGAGTGCCACGGCCAAACTCACCGTGGGTTCAGCGGTAGCCATCGCTTTTCCTCGCAGTCCAACGGTAACGGCGATGAGTGCGTGGAACCTCCAGCACCTCTCCGCAGGGCGTTTCATTCTGGGATTGGGCAGTCAGGTGCGCGGGCATATTCAACGCCGCTACGGGTTTAAATGGTCGGCGCCGGGGCCGTGGATGCGTGAGTACGTAGAGGCGGTCAAAGCCGTTTGGAACTCCTGGCAAACCCGAGCGCCTCTCGATTTCCGCGGCGAGCATTATCAACTTGATCTTATTGTGCCGCTGTTCGATCCCGGTCCGATCGAGCACCCGAACATTCCCATCCACTTGGCCGCCGTGAATGCTTATATGTGCCAGGTTGCCGGTGAAGTCGCCAATGGTGTGCGCCCGCACCCAGTGTGCTCGCCAGCCTATATTCGCGATGTGATGCGCCCAGCCGTTGAGAAAGGCGCGGCGATTGCCGGGCGCTCGCTTGAGGGTTTTGCGATCAGCATTAAGCCCCTGATCGCGACGGCGAAATCCGAAGAAAAATTGGTTGAGAAGATCCGCGACGTGCGGGCCCGGATCTCTTTTTATGCCTCAACACCGGCCTACCGCGCGGCGTTTGACCATCATGGCCTTGGTGATTTGGCCGACGATCTCAAAAATTACTCGAAAGCCCAGCGTTGGGAAGAAATGCCCCATTTGATTAATGATGAAGTATTGGATTTATTCGCCACGATTGGGACGTTCGATGAAATCGCGGACAAATTACATGCGCGCTACGGCGAGGTTGTAACCAACGCTGAGTTCAGTATTCCGGTTGATGACAAGGCAGATGAGGAAACCTTGGCCGAACTGGTAGCAATGCTCCAAAGCAAAAGTTAGCTGCCAGCCTTCGTCGCTCAACTTAAGGGCAGCCTTACTCGGATGCTTTGATGGGCTTGGCCTAACGGTTCATCCCGACGCGGCTTACCAACGCGGCTTACCAACGCGGCGATGGGCTATGATGGTGTATGAACGACAAACCGGCGTTATCCCTGGCCGCAGTCCCCGGCCGCCGGCGCAAGACGCTTGAGATGGCGCAAGAGATCGAGGCGCGCGGCTACGCCGGTATCTATTGCCCGAGCCTGGGCGACTGTATGAGTTTATGCGCTGGGATCGCCCAAGCCACATCAACAATCAGATTTGGCACCAGCGTCGCGCCCATCTACTTCCGGCTCGTTGAAGACTACGCAGCGAGCGCGGCTTTCATTCATGAAATTTCCGAAGGGCGCTTCGATTTTGGGATTGGTGTGTCTCACGATCGTGTTTTGCGCCAACGCGATGTGCGCGTGGGGAAACCGCTCGCCGATATCCGCGCCTTTGTTGCGCGCTTGCGCGAGGTACCCCGGGTGGGCGAGTTACCGCCGATCGTACTTGCGGCGTTACGCGAGCGGATGATCAAATTGGCCACCGAGATCAGCGATGGCTTGGTGTTGGCCAACGCCGCGATGTCCCACATTCCAAGGGCCTTGCAAGGCGCTGCGGCCGCCGCCGGCCCCAACGCCTTTTTTATCGGCAATATGATCCCCACCTGTGTGCACGATAAGGTTGAAGTAGCGCGGGAAGTGAACCGAAAAACGCTAACCAGCTACGCCTACTTACCGAACTACAGAAATTATTGGCGCCAGGCGGGCTACGGCGAAGAAATGGACGCGGTGGAACAGTTTTTAGCCGATGGCAAACCTGAGGCGGTGGGCGCATGCCTCTCTGACCGGTGGATCGACGACGTCACGATTGCTGGGCCCGCCAGTTTGGTTAAGGAGCGCGTCGCGAATTGGCGGGAGGCAGGTGTTAAAACTCCGATACTGGTTCCGAGCTCGGCCAACGGTGGACAGTTGGTTGCTTTCGACGAACTGTTCGCGGTTTTCGACTGAGCATTAGATTGCCCTGTTCCTCACCGTACCTTTTATTTTTGAGGTACGCCCCCGCGCATAACAGCGCTTTTCGCCGTCCTGATTACAGACCTCAATATCCCACAAGGCCGTGCGCCCGGTTTGCTCCACTAATTTTGCTTCGGCCGTGAGGATCTCCCCCAAGGCCGCAGCTTTCATGTAATCGATATTCGCTTGCATGGCGATCTGCGGGACATCTTCGGCGTTGCTGGCGAAGGCCATCGCGGTGTCAGCGAGAGCGAAGATAAACCCGCCATGGCACATCCCAAAACCGTTTGACATCCAAGGTTCAACTGTCATGCGCATGCGTGCGTATTGCGGGCGAACCGTTTCAATTTCGATCCCTAGTTTTTGAGAGCCAGGGTCGCGCGCATACATCTCTGCAGCGCAAGCCATCGCGAGTTCTTCTGGGTCGGTGATCGCCACGCTCAATCCTCCAAAGTGATCTGAGGTTTAGATCATGTGGAGCCCGCGTTTGCACTGCAAGTTGTCTCAATATTTGAAACATTGGTTTTGCCAATTGTGGCGCAGCTTATTACGCCAAGGTGAGATTGGTGAGACTAAATCCGCAGCGCGCATGGTGCTCAAAAATGCAGTTGATCGCAGCGCGCGCCCACGATAGGGTAAATCCAATATATGAAAATAGATTCCATTATTTAGAACATGAGTACTATAGATAAAGCTATCGACGTGCTGTTTGAGTTGAACGCCTCTTCGGGATTGATGCGTCTTTCGGAACTCTCTGAATCTTTACAGATGCCGCGCTCAAGCGTGCATCGGATCCTCGCAACCTTGGCGAACCGGGGCCTGGTGGAGCAGGATTCAAGTGGTGGATATCGAACCGGCTATGCGCTGATGGCGTTGGGCTTGGGCGCGGCCGCGAGGGATCCGCTGGCAGCGATTTCGAAGCCGTTGCTCGAGGCATCCGCAAAGAATCTTGGTGAAACATTTTTTCTTGTCGCGCCGCGCGCGGGACAATTGGTTGTGGTTGAAAAAGCCGAAGGCAACGGTTTTGTGAGGGCAGCGCCAAGTTTGGGTAGCACCGTGCCGCACCACGCTACCGCAGTAGGCAAGTTGTTCCTTGCATTTGATTCACACTTCCAAGCCGCGGAGCTGAAGCCCTATACCAAAGCTACGATCCGCTCACGAAAGAAACTGAAAGATGCTATCGAGCAAGTGCGTGCGATAGGCTGGGCTAGCAACCTTGAAGAATGGCAACCAGGCTTGAGCGTGGTCGCTGCCCCGGTGTTAACCGAGCAAGGAATTGTGGGTGCTGTCGCTTTAGCGATGGTCACCGCGCGGATGGAAGCGATAGGGATCAAAGTGGCCGTCAGGCACGTTCGACACGCTGCGGAAGGACTGACGTTAAGGATAGAGGGGCAGGCGCCATGAAAGCTTGGTATCGCGGTGAGATCCAGGATGCCGAGCAGTTAAGGATTTCTGTTCTCGATCACGGATTGCTTTATGGCGATGGCGTATTTGAAGGGATACGGATCACCCAGGGCCGGGTGTTTTGCCTTGATGCTCACCTTCAAAGACTATTCAGATCTGCGCAGAGTATCGGGCTCGATATAGGGAAAGAGCCAGGCGAAATCAGGGAAATTGTCCTGAATACGGCAGCGGCGTTTGCGCGAAAGGAAGCTTATGTTCGGATCTTGGTGACAAGGGGGCCGGGGCCCCTGGGCTTGGATCCCACGTTATGCCAGGCGCCGGAGCTTATCTGTTTGGTGGCGGAGCTTCGTTTATTTAACGATGCGCAAGCCGGCGTGAGCTTGATGACCTCTTCGTATCGACGCAACCGATCAGATATGGTCGATCCACAAGTGAAGAGCCTGAATTACCTAAACAATGTATTAGCTAAGAGAGAAGCCGTTTTAAATGGTTACGACGACGCTTTAATGCTCAATGAATCAGGGCATGTGGTGGAGGCCAGCGGTGCAAATATTTTCGCGGTAATTGATGGAAAGTTAAAAACACCACCAACATCAGATGGTGCGTTGCCCGGTATCACACGCGGCGCGCTCATCGAACTTGCCGAAGATATAGGTGGGGTTACAGAGACTTCGTTAACTCGCTACGACATTTTGCACGCAGACGAAGTTTTTTTGTGCGGGAGTGCGGCGGGAGTCGTCATCGTTCGCTCAGTCGATAAGTTGAATATGCAACGAACAGAGCAGAAGATAACGGGGAATTTGTTTCGAGAGGTACAACATTATGTATCTAAAGTTGGAATCGCCGTCTTACCAGAGCTTTCGTTGATCAGATAAACCAATAAGGAATTTTGTCACGCCATCAGCAGGTTAGGGGCTTTTTCTGGATTGATAGTGACGCTTATGCTAAAACGTTTCGCCCTGCGAAATACCGAAGCTGTGATTTAGGTGGACGCTAAATCTAATCCTACTCTCCAAGTCGCGCCGAGCGATATTGGGCAGTCTATTGTCCGGATCGCTATCGTCTCCGGGTTACTCGTGTGGTCTTGGTACGCCGCGGACGCTGGCACTTTTAGCAACGCCATGCGTCAAGACTTTTTCGCACTCACTTTTTCTTACTGGATTTTTTCTTTTGTCCTAATTGCTTGGTCCTTAGTGATCGAAAAAATTCGGGAACCCGAATCTCTCAGTATTAAAGTACGGAGAGGGGTTGGAATCGCGGCCGATCTTGGAGCTATTTCCGCGTATACAGCAATCGCTGGCTCCGGCGGTTTGGTTTTATATCCTGTCTACCTAACAACAATTATTGGTTACGGGTATCGGTTCGGACTAGTTTATCTAGCTATCTCGGTGGTGGTTGGCCTCTCGTTTTACACGATCGCGGTAGCTTTCAACCCCGATTTGCGTGCAAACACAACTCTGGTTTTCACTTACTACCTTGGTTTGGTGCTCGTGCCTCTTTATTCGGCGTCTCTGCTCAGAAGGCACCAGCAGATCTTGGATCATATCCGCGAGGTGAACGAGGCTCGTTCTCGATTCATCGCGAATATGAGCCATGAGCTCAGAACTCCCTTACACGCCATCATAAGCGTGAACGATCTGCTCACGGAGGAAGCCAGACACCTCAACGAGAAGTCAACTGCGGACAAGCTCCGTATGGTCGGCGACTCGGCTCTTCATCTTCTACAATTAGTAAATCGAGTTCTCGATATAGCTTCGGCAGAAGCGCGAGAAACTCTGGTCACAAACTTCAAGCCAACCAATATCTATCAGGTCTTTGTCACAGCTATAAATATCTGCGCGCCTAAAGCGCGAGAAAAAAGCATCAAGTTGTTTTGGAATATAGATCCTCGCGTGCCGGTGCAGATTCCTATGGTTGCCGAGTACCTGCAAGAGATTTTGGTCAACACAATTGGTAACGCCGTCAAATATACCGATGAAGGATATGTCCACGTCGCGTTAAAGTATGCCGATCGCGCGGTTCAGCTCGAAATAGTAGATACAGGGATCGGGATTTCCTCGAAACTTCTTCCGACGATCTTCGAACCATTTACGTTGGGTGATGACAGCGCTGCGAGAAATTATACAGGCACTGGGTTAGGGCTAACGATAACTAAACAATACGTAGAATCGTTGGGTGGAGAAATTAATTTTCAGTCCAAAGAAGGGATTGGGACAACGTGCCAGATCCGATTTCCAATAGACCGAAGTGAAATTGATTGGCCCGAAACAGATGACCACTTCGAAGCTTATCTTATTTCCGCAAGCGGGGTTGATGCGCCGAGATCCCTCGGACCATTCAAATTTGATGTCAAAAATAATATTTCGGAAATCGAGGCGGAGACTCACTCGATGATCCCAATAGTCTTTGCGGATTCGACCCACGGTCGACATCTGAAAAAGATTACAGAAGAGGTAGACGGGATGTCTGATCGCGTTCTTCTGATCGAGTTAACAGAATCAGAGGAGATTAATGACCAATATGAATGGGGTTTTCACTCAACAGTTAGAAAAGGACATCCAAAAGATTTAGTGGGCGTTCACGCATTAGTTAAAGCGCTCGCGCCTGGTGATGTAGAAGTTGAATTCGCAAGCATCAGCAAAAACGTTCTTATTGCGGACGACAATGAAACAAATCTGCGGACGGCGACTATGACGTTAGAAGCAGCTGGCCATAGAGTTAGAACTGTTTTATCAGGAGAGGAGGCCCTCGATCTTCTCGAAAACGAGACCTTCGATATGGCGTTACTTGACATGCACATGCCCGGAATGTCCGGAATAGAGGTTATGCAACTGTATGGTTTTGTAGAGACCGATAACCCGGTCCCGATAGTAATACTTACTGCAGACGCTACTGAAACCGCTAGACAGGAAGCTGAGGACGCTGGTGTCGCTGGATTTCTCACGAAGCCTCTGAGAAGCGCTGAGCTAAGAGCCGCAGTAGAAGAGTACGCGCAAAAGGAACCATGGAAACCCGTCGTAATCGTTGATAACGAAGCTCCAGAATTGCAGGTGGACACGAGTTTTGAGTGCTTAGCAGATATGTTGACCCTCGGTATTTCCAAAACGGAAATTTTGACGATCATCGATGAGTTCGAGGAAGACGGTTTATCTTTGATCGAGGGGTATTTTGAGTACCTTGACGACCAAGACTACGACAAGGCGCGGAGCAACATGCATAGCCTGAAAGGAGCTGCTGCGACCGTTGGAGCCACCTCACTAGCGGAAAAGGTAGCGACTCTGGAACATTCCACTCAGATTTCCCAACGTTCGGACGCAGTTACGCAAGAAGGTCTAACGGAATTGCTCATGGAGAGCACTAAAATACTCCGCCATGAGCTTCGAGAATCACGTGTGTCCTAGCAATCTAGAGATTGAAAGAGCGTTTTAGCTCTACCAAGCTCGCCATCATCATTACGACCGCGTCAAAGTTTATTCTTTGCTCCAAGGGGATCGCGTCCGTATTCCCCAATACGCCAAGAACCTTTTTCATCTCAAAAAACGGTAACTGAATCGCATCTTGAGACCCAAGCGTGTCGTTGACATAGCTGAACAAAGATCCGCTAGTATTCAAAGTGCTAGGAGGTGCGGTAAAAGGGTTTTTATGTGTCGCATAGATTTGCTTAGTAACTCTTTCCTTCGTGGATTCTCTAAGGATCCATTTCTCGGTCAGATCCCTGATTTTCATTTCGATTGGCAATCGCTGACAGAATTCGAAAAGCACGTGGTCCAGAAAAGGTAATCGGGCTTCTATTGAATGCGACATTTCCATACGGTCGGCCAGGACCGTAAGTACGTAGGAAGGAAAAGTTGTTTTGTTCCAAAAGTAGTTTGCTTTGTTGACCGGGTGTGCGGAGCTGATAGGTCGATAATCAATTGACGATAGAACACGGTCTATGGATGTGGCGCCACTGTAATGCGAATAGAAGTCTGGGCTTAAAAACGCCTCGGCTCGCGCGGCGGCATTTATGTGTACTTGTAGATAACTTGGTGTCATTCCGATGGAATTCTGCAGCATATCCACTGTCTGAATATCCGTATCGAAAACGAGGCCCTTATGAGCTTTATTTGAGTTTCCAATTCGGTCTAGTAGCTTCTCTTGCTCGTCTTTTGAATAGCAATGCCTAATCAAATCCTGCCTGAAGTGAGGATAGCCAGCGAGCGCTTCGTCGGCCCCCTCGCCGGTTAACACCACTTTACACCCTAAGTCCCGTACGAGTCTGCTCAATAGGAATTTGGCGACGCCGTGCGAGTTTGCGACAACATATTCGTTATGCCAGATAGCATCGGCGAAATTATCCGCTAGGTCCTGTTCCGAAACAGAAATGGAACTGAGATTAGCTCCGGCCATTTCAGCCATTGCCGTTGCGGGTTCCAATTCGTCGTAGGTCGAATCCTCGAAACTTATCGAGAAAGCTCTAATGGGTTCTTCACGAATTGACGCCGCCAAACCTAGCACCGAGGACGAGTCTATTCCACCGCTGAGGTAGCAACCAACTTCAACGTCCGCTCGCAACCGATGTTGAACGGACTCGCGAAATAATTCACCAAACTGTTCCAATAAATCGGTGTCTGAGTAGGACGAGTTTTCGTCATAAATATTGTTGTAATCATAGTTCCAATACTCGACGAGCCTTTCGTCAAACCGAGTGCGCAAGAGGAGATTGCCAGGCGGGATTTGGTATACACCTTTGAATACCGAACGCGTGGGATCCATTACGAAGCCCGCGCTGAGGTTGAAGATGTTTTCCTCGTCCCACTCTAGTCGAATGCCCATCTCCTTTATTGCTTTAATTTCCGAAGCAAAAATCAGATGGTCACCCTTGTGGTGGTAGAACAGAGGTTTTATTCCAAATCGATCCCGCGCCGCAAATACGCGTCCCGCTTTTTTATCCCACAGTACGAAAGCGAACTCGCCGCGCAGGTATGCGAGCGATTCGATTCCGTATCTTCGATATAGATGTATGAGAATCTCACTGTCGCTATCTGTCCGAAATTGGGCTCCGCGGGCTTGCAGGTCCTTCTTAATTTCTTCGAAATCGTAAAACTCACCGTTCACGACGATATGAATATCGTCGGTATGCATCGGTTGGGCGCCGCCTTCGGGATCCATGATGCTTAATCTGGCATGACCTAAAACGACAGCATCAGAATCGCAAAACCAGATATTACTGGCATCTGGTCCACGGTGGTTCAAAGAGGCGAGCGCAGCGTCTAGATCGAGGTTTCTATCTATAGTTGTCGATGAGAAGACGGCGATTAATCCGCACATTCATAAAGCCTCTGATGTGTCCAACTAGGTTTCGCCCAATTTAGGGCCACCGTATTTGTGTGAAGACACCATTCGGTGGTCGGTAAGTATAGCTAAGTCGATAATGTGTGTTACGAGGCCCAGCGTAGAATTTGGCAACTCTACCGACAACTAAAAACTTTGCGCACAAAAGGCTGTTGTTTCGCACTGCCGTCCACGCCGTTTTTAGGGCGAGGAGAACTTCGGCACTCAAAGGTGGCTTGTAAATCGTCTGCGTTTCACAAAAATTCGAGATCCGGCTATCGGCAATTTATCGGACACAATTTCGAAACCCTATGCTCTATTACTTTTTGATGCGAGTATCGGACCCAAATTTAGTGTAGAAAAAAAGAATGTTATTGTTAGCCACAAGGGTACTCAAGAACTCTTACCGAGAAGGCGTTTTCGCCTTTCATGGAAATCTAGATCGTATTTTTGCAGATGGATAAGGCAGTGAAAACGAATTTTGTTTCTTACCCCCCGTTAACTCCCCCCTATCGAGTATTGGTCCTTGATGACCATCAATTTATCGTCGAGCTTTTATCGTCAGGTTTGAGTAACGACTCAAATATTAAAGTAGTGGGAGTTGCGAAATCAGGGGAAGCAGCAATTAGTATAGCGAAAGATCGGGTTATCGATATAGCTTTGTTGGACATGGCTCTTTCCGAGGGCGATGGTATTTCTGTCGCAAAAGAAATGCTGAAGCTGAGGCCGGGTATCCGCTTAATAGGGCTGTCCGCATTCATTAAATCTCACTACCCACAAACACTCTTAGAATATGGGGCTCGGGGTTTCATCGGCAAAAACGCGTCTGTTAAAGAGTTGCTTACCGGAATTCGTCGGGTCGCTAATGGCGAATTGGCCATAACCGCCGAGGTCGCCTACGAGTTAGCGACGACTAATGCCGGATCGGGGCTTCTAAGTCGCGGAAAAAATTTAAGTCCTCGCGAGAAGGAAGTTCTAGAACTTATCGCGAAAGGCTATGGCGCAGCGCGGATTGCTAACGAATTGGGAGTGAAAGAAAAAACTGTCGCCGCCCACCGCTCGGAAATCAGAAAGAAACTTGAACTTTCGAATGATGTTGAGATCTGTCTTTATGCATTGAGGTCAGGTTTGGTTTCTTTATCCGAATCATGAAGACCAGTAAGGCTTACATCATAAGCTGCAAGGTGGCGTTCAGTTAGACTCCATAATACCCGAACCACCCCGCAAAGCATGATGCGACTGGTGATTTTCGGTCTATTACCCGGATCGTTCATGCCATAGCTTCCAATAACGGTTGCGATGGCTTTCATTCCACTCGCGTCGGCGAGTCCCTTTAATGAATGAATACCACTTCCTAGATCTGTAAGAGTTTCACATTCAAGCGTATTAGAAAGTGTCGATTGAAACTCAGAGCGCAGTTGAGTGATCATCTTCCTTATCTGGACGCTCGAAGTCCCCATTTCTCTCAAGGTTTCAAAAATCTCCAAATCGAATAACTGCGCGCCGGAGAATTCACTGAGTCCAAAGAAAACCGCATCTTCGGCTATGCCGCTCTGAGCTATTGCGGAAACGATTTGCTCGTTGGAAACAGGCCGCTCGAGAACACCTTGGATTTGGGTTTCATCTAACTCGCGAAGCACTGTTTCTTCAGAGTCGGCCGAAATAATAAAAATGGCGATATCGGTTCGAAGAGAATTTAAACGATTAACGATTGGAAGGCTCGTCTCACTTCCGATATGCCAGTCGAGAATAACTACGTGAAAAGAGTCTCTACTTTCAACCATCGAAATCGCGCTTTGGATGGTATCGACGGTTGTGACTTCACCACCCGCTTGTTCCAGAACTTCTTTTAGCAACAACGCGTTTATATTCACGTCATCAAGAACCAAAATCCGGTTGTTTTTGAGTATTTTTAGATTTGAAAAGATTTCGTCTACATCAAAGCTAGGCTGAAGATCTAGTAGCGCGTTCTGCGCAGATAACGCGTTTATTAATGTCGTTTCTGTAGGTTCGTTTGCCAGAGAAAGGAAGCCTGCCCTTGAAGACAGCGTTGCAGACGAATCAGTTGACAGCACGATCGCTCGTCTTGCTAGGTGAGGCCAATTATTTTTCAGTGCTTCGAACAGATTATCCTCAACAATGAAGTTTGCGAAATAGGTTTCGCCTGCGAATGCAGTTCCCAAGGTTGGAAGTGAAACGTTGAAGACGTTCGTAATTTGCCCGAGAACTCCTTTAATTTTGCTTCCGACTGGTTCGTTCGCCAGCACGAATACCGGCAGCCTTAAGATAGTGGAAGGAATCTTGCGATCTGAAATTTGTATCGGTAGTTGGAAATAAGATTCAGCGCAACCACGTTCGAAATTAAAGTGAAAATCCCCGCCGAGCGATTGAGCGAGTTCTTGACAGATTGCGAGTCCCAAGCCGCTGCCATGAAAAACAAGGTCGCTATGGCTTCGATCTGTCTGCGTGGTAACTATATTTGAGATTCGAACCTGCAAGCTATGATTGTTACCGTCTTCGCAAAATCTCTGGTGCACCCGTACGTTTCCTTGATGTGTATTGCGAACGCTATTAGAAAGTATGTTTGCTATTAATTGATCAATCTTTGTGAAATCCAAGCTGAGGTTTGATGGTCCTTTAAAGTCCAATAAATATTCGACCCGAGTCCCGTTTTCGTCAAATTGATCGTGGAAGCGAGCGCAGCTTTTGACCAAACGATAGAAAAAATTGTCGTTTAAGTGGTTTCCTGAAGCCCTTTCAGCTCCACTCAGTGCGGCGGTGGCTACCTGCGCAAGAGTTCCAACTGAGTCCTTGATTCGGGCAAGTTTGGCTCGAGTTTCGGCATCTCTACATGATGCCAGCGTGAGCTGCGTGCTGGCCAAAAGAGCTTGAAGCGGGGTGCGAATTTCATGCGAAACAAATGAAACCAACTTTTCGAGTCGAACATTTCGAGCTTCGGATTGATTTTTCGCATCTCGCAGAGCGGTTACAAGATGATCGATGTAAAAGGCTAAAAAAGGTATTCCAAAAGTGAAGGCGAAAATAGTTTTGTCTTCGTTGTTCCAAAACGTCGATAGGAAAAATAGCGAGGCTATTCCTAAGCTGGCAGTGCCTGCAGAGATCCAGAGGTAGGTTCGGCCAAACCTCAGCGCGTTCCCAATTGCTATCGATATTAGTAATACGAATATGAATACACCGTCCGCTGACGTTATGTGGAGCCCCGCGACGCCCATTAGATTGTCCAGTAAGGCGACTAGAGCAGTTCGTCTGGGTGCGACGTTCCCCCCGAATTGAGTAGCGAATAGATCTGGAGTCCAATGTTCCCAGCTGAGGAGATTGGACATGAAGAAACGTTATAGCGAAGAGCAGATAGTAGGTTTCCTGCGCGAGGCGGAGACTGGGG
>JBCCFA010000049.1:0-14884 GCA_039029975.1 Pseudomonadota bacterium | reverse complement strand
GTTCGAATTGATCATAGGCCGCGACAAAGTCGCCGTTATCACGCAAGGCGGTACAAAATCGCGAATATTCACTGCGAACAATCATATGGCCGGCCGGGGATAGCATAAATTTCCCGGCGGTATCGATGACTCGATCGCCGACGGTCGCCTGTACTAATATCGGCGCGACCTCATCGACGGTTTTGTTCAGTAGGCTGGCAATGGCTTCAGCACTTGCGTGTTTTTTTATCGCTACCGCGTGCATAACTAAATGTAAATCTGTACTCATGTTTAGAGTCCGCCCTTAATCGTTTTGCGCCTGCCGCAAGGCTTCGATGTCCGCATGGTTCAAACCCGCCCCTTTGTCTTTTAGCAACCGCGAATGGCGCTGCTCCAGCCTATAGAGTTCGTCGGCTAAGGGCGTGTCATAATTGTATTTGACCCAGTCACCACATAAAAAGCGATAGGGCGATTCGAAATTCGACGGTTTCACCGCTTGGCAGCGCTGGTTGTATTCCGCCAAGCTCAACACACCTTGACTCGTTCGATACCTATCTTCTTTATCCGGAAGGTGGCTTACACCCGGGCGCATATCACCAACTGATGCCGTGTACTCACCGTCATTTAAAATCGAATAAGGAAAAAAACTTAACGCGCGAGCGGGTTGCCCGGTATGTTGCATCATATGGTATTTATTCACCTGCTGACTTGGTGTCGTGATCATACCGACCAGCTCACCAAGAAACATGTTGCCATACTCGTCATTCAACAACGGCCGAAAACGTTCGGTCCGTTCGTCAATTTTCATCCAATCATCAACTTCGTAGACACCCGCGATATGAGCGAATTCCTTAATCACGGAAAAATAGGTGATTGCTCCCGCATCTAACTGTTGGTCCCTCGTCCATCCTGCCATTTCTTTCCACAACTCTGAGGTAGCCTCTTTGATAATCTCAGTGAGTTCGAGAAACGTGTCCGTCAGTTCCTTCTTGCTACCCATGCCGACCGGAATATGTCCGTCGCTTAAGCTATCTGAGGTATAGAGCCCAACCCCGACAATATTCTCGGGTTTCATCTCTGGTTCCGACTCAAAAGACCCCCAGTCATCGAGTAGATTGATATGACAATCCTCGATAATCATTGGCACGGTTAGATTGTTGTACGGAATATTTTTGCCAACACCGTCGAGCCACGGGTAGTCATACTCAGCGATTTCTCGAAAATGGCGAACCAGCATTTCGCGATTATCGGCAATCTTGTACGGCCCATGGTTGTGGGTTGTTAGTCGACTTTCGCATGAGACCAGAAAACCGTACTGCGCCACAGTGGCCATGAAGCCCTGTGCCGCGGTATGTAGATCATCCCCGGTGCGGCATTCAAAAGCGTCGGCATGAAAAACTTGGAGACGTTGCTCGGGGAGAATCGGCGCACGATGCCCCCCCTGCTCATTGGTAAGATTGCCGGTATTTCTATGCCAAGCCATCTGGAACCGTTTCCAAAAATCCAACACGTACGCGACGTCTTCCACTGCATCGGTATTTTTTATCACACCCCAGTTGATTAGCATTTCCCGCCCAAGCAGATAAAAACACGGCAGCGTCCAGGCGATAATTTTTTCCCCTTGGTCGCGCGCCCTGTCACCGATCTCCTCGGCTGACATACTTGCTTCGATTTTTTTCAGTAAGGTCGGGTAGCGATAGAAACAATTTAAATACGAGAACAGGATATAGGCGGACACCGGAAAGATTTTTGATTCTTGAACGGTCCTGGTTGCACACAGCCAGTATGTTTCGTCGGCGTTTTGCTGAATGAAATTGTTGGTTTCCAACAATTGCGCGTAATCTATTTTCATGTCGGACATCAGTTGTTTTCCCCGTCGCGAGCAGTTTTGTTTCAACTAGCCTTAGTTATGTCGCCAAACGTTGGCGGAAGCATCTGCGCCAGACGCGTAGTCCTCGCCTGTTTTCGCCCGCGCTGTGGTTTCCATCTCTATCATTTGTTCGTCTTTAATACCGCTCAAACGCACATTCATGAAACAAGGAATGCCGTACTCGCGGGTGAGAATAGCGAGATGTGACCGCGTTGTGCCGCCGGCGCATAACACCCCAGAGAATTGTTCAAGAATGGGGGCGGTTAGTGTGCCGCCGGAATCATCAACAATGGCAATGGTGTTTTCTGGCACGCCGTTGGTTAGGTATTCCAGCACCTTATCGTTAGTCCGCACGTAGCGAGCAACGCCGCGGAGATTTTCTGGATAAGGGACGACGTTATCGCCCTCACCCCGCAGTTCTTTGCCGCTCTGATCGGGTTCGCCGGTTGGTGCTTCAGGATGTTCAAAACTGAAGTTCGCTTGATTGAGGCCTGAGTCTTTATAAGCCTCGGGACGCTCGATGGACGACGAAATAGCCGAAGGTTCAAAGCGGTAGCCGTTTGCTAGTAGTTGAGCTTCAATTGCCGCCATGTCTTCTTTGGTGATTGTGTCGTCGCCCGCGCCGAAGACAAAATCTTTCCACTCGCAAGAGGCAGCCGCGAAGCGCTTGCGGACCAAATCTTTGACGGCGCTGTTATAGGCTTCGGAAATAGAAAATTCGCATTGATAACCGTATTTATCGGTATCTACAAAGAGCTTGGTCATCGTTCTCCCCTATGCTCGGTTCGTTCTGCTTATTTTGATCGATTTGAAATCGCAGATTGTTGGTTATTTTACTCGGTCTGGCACACCAGGTTAAAGCGCTCGGAGTCCACTAAGACAAATTTTCCGTATATTTTTCCCGGAGCAATAGCAAATCCTTATCAGTTAACTCATAGGTCTTTTTGATAAACGCTTCGTCGTTGTCGCTGCGTTTGTCGATTTCCTCGAACACCGCGCGTATATAGGCTTGGTGAGTTTCTAACAGCGGCATCACCAACCCCACCCCAACATCATCCGGCAGCGTCACATCATACTTCTCAATAACCCGTGGAACCTCAGACTCGACGGGATAATATTTTCCGGACAGCATAAAGTCATACTCAATCATTTCGCGCGGTACGCCTAATGCCATCAAAACGAGTATGGTGCCAACGCCGGTCCTTTCTTTGCCTGCGGAACAATTCATTAAGAAACTACCGTCATCATGGTGCAACAGGGCTTCGAACAAGCGTTTGTACTGAGGGGCGGCATCGGAAATTAGAATACGCATAATCTCCACCATGGCGTCTAACACATCATGGGGATTTTTAGTGCTCGCAAAAAGGTGATGGATATGGGCGGGATCACGGGCCCCCGGTACAATCGGTACCTGATGCGTCGCCGGAGAGCCTGGCAAACTCGATCGCTCCATTTTGATTTCGGCCGCGCGCCGGAAATCACAAACCGACCGGATATTGAGCTGCTGCAAATAGCGCTGATCATCGGCCGTTAAATGCGACAGGTGCCCAGAACGGTAAATCTGCCCCCATTTTGTGATGCGATTTTGGGCGGTTGGATAACCGCCCAAGTCACGGAAATTCACGCCGCCCGTGAGCGGCACATTGCGTTGCGCCGCGTGTCGCGACCGCCCCCTATCGTCTGTTAGCTCAAAATAATGACGCGTCTGTGGCGCGAGTTCGGAAAAAGTTCCTTGCCCAACTAAGCCGGAGCCCAGCGCTACGGTCTGTGCGAATGACGGCGATTGCGCTACCGCCACCGATACGGGACTATCGTCAAAAGCCTCATGCCAATCGATTTGATAGTGACCGGGCGCTCGTTCTTCAACATGAATCATAAATATCTGTTACAGCGAGAATTAAACTGTGTCATTGTACCGCCGCTTGCGGAAAATACGTGTTCTTTAAATAGGCTACATTAGAAGGCCCGGTGGGTCGGCCTCCCGAAGTGCGGAGTCCACGGCAAAATGGTCGAATAAAACAAGAAATTCGGCCGTTTTAGGTCTATAACTAATGCTCAAAGTCTGAGAATTAACCATCAACCAGCGCGAATTTAATCGGCACCAAAGCCACTCAAACCGATGTCCACCTATACGCTAACGCACCTAAAGCAACTCGAAGCCGAAAGTATCCATATTATCCGCGAAGTCGCCGCGGAATTTTCCAACCCGGTTATGCTCTACTCAATTGGCAAAGATTCTGCCGTGATGTTGCATCTCACCATGAAGGCCTTCGCACCAGGCAAGCCGCCGTTTCCCCTGCTCCACGTGGACACAACTTGGAAATTTCGCGAAATGATTGAATTTCGCGATAACTATGTAGCGAAGGAACTGGGACTTGACGTCTTGGTGCATACCAACGAGGAAGGACTGAAGCTGGGCATCAGCCCATTCGAGGATAGCGAAAAACACACCGAGGTCATGAAGACGGATGCGCTCAAACAGGCCTTAGATAAATATCAGTTCGATGCCGCGTTTGGCGGCGCGCGACGCGATGAAGAAAAGTCTCGCGCTAAAGAGCGCGTCTATTCCTTCAGAGACAAAAACCATCGCTGGGATCCGAAAAACCAGCGCCCCGAGCTTTGGACGCTATACAACGCCAAAGTCAACAAAGGGGAAAGTATCCGCGTATTTCCGCTCTCAAACTGGACTGAGCTCGATATCTGGCAGTACATCCACTTAGAAAAGATTCCAATTGTGCCGCTGTATTTCGCCGCGGAACGGCCGGTCGTGGAACGCAATGGCGTGACGATCATGGTTCACGACGACCGCATGGCGTTGAATCCGGGCGACGTCGTCGAAAACAAAATGGTGCGCTTTAGAACCTTAGGCTGCTATCCATTAACCGGCGCGGTCGAATCTAGTGCTACAACGTTGCCGGAAATCATCCAAGAAATGTTGCTGGCAACCACATCGGAGCGACAAGGCAGAGTCATCGATCAAGATGAAGGTGGCGCTGGGATGGAAGAAAAGAAACGCCGCGGCTACTTCTAGCCTAGTCCACACTGAACAAAAGAACCTAACAACTAACTGCTCCAATATGTCTCATCAATCCGAACTTATCGCGTCCGATATCGACGCCTATCTCGCTCAGCACGAGCAAAAAGAATTATTACGCTTCATTACTTGTGGCAGTGTAGACGACGGCAAAAGCACGCTTATTGGCCGCCTGCTCTACGACTCCAAGATGATCTACGAAGATCAGTTGGCAACGTTACAACAAGATTCCAAAACGCATGGCACGGTGGGCGGAGACTTTGACCCGGCGCTATTAACCGACGGGCTAAAAGCAGAACGTGAGCAAGGGATTACCATTGACGTTGCCTACCGTTATTTCTCTACCGCGAAACGTAAGTTCATCATTGCCGACACCCCAGGGCACGAACAATACACTCGTAACATGGCAACCGGCGCGTCGACCGCCGATTTGGCGATTATTTTGGTAGACGCGAGACATGGCGTCCAAACCCAAACGAGACGTCACTCTTTCATTACCTCACTACTCGGTATCAAACACGTGCTAGTTGCGGTAAATAAAATGGATTTGGTGGACTACAGCGAAGAGGTGTTCGAAGACATCCGCAAAGAATATTTGGATTTTGCCGCGCGCTTAAACATCACCGATCTCAACTTTATCCCGCTATCTGCTTTATTGGGCGATAACGTTGTGGATCCCACGGAAAATATGGCCTGGTACCAAGGCCCGACCATCATGAAGTTTCTCGAGACGGTTTATATTGGTTCAGATCGGAACTTGGAAGACTTTCGCTTTCCCGTTCAATATGTCAATCGACCAAACCTAAATTTTCGCGGCTATTGCGGAACCATAGGCTCGGGCATTGTGCGCAAGGGCGATGAAATCGTTGTTTTTCCTTCCAGGAAAACTTCCACCGTTAAGGAGATTCACACTTACGATGGTGAACTGGAAGAAGCGTTCTCCCCACAGTCGGTTACGCTCACCCTTGAAGACGAAATAGATATCAGCCGCGGAGATGTTATTGCCCGCCCCGGGAATGTGCCGCGCATGAATGACCGTTTCGACGCCATGATCGTGTGGATGGCCGAAGAGGCGATGGTTCCCGGCAAGACTTATTTGATAAAACAAACATCGAACACGGTAACGGGCAGCATCAGTACGCTCCGCTATATGGTTGACGTTAACACCTTGCACCGTAGCGACGCCCCGACCCTGAACTTAAACGAAATTGGTCGGTGCACACTCAAACTTAACGAACCCATCCCCTTCGACGGATACCGTAGAAATCGCACCACCGGCGCTTTCATCATCATTGATCGAATCACTAACGTCACCGTAGGCGCGGGCATGATCCAGGAGCGTGCGGCGCACGAATCACAAGATCATTGGGATGACGAGCCCAGCAGCGATTCGTTGCACGGCGAAATTAGCCACGTCTCCTCTGCTGAACGTGAGGCGCGATTCGGGCAAAAACCGGTAACCGTACTCATGACCGGCCTAACCGGGTCCGGAAAAACGAGTTTGTGCTACGCGCTTGAACGGCGGTTATTCGACCAAGGGCGCGCTTGTATGGTCCTCGATGGACAAAATATGCGGCTTGGCATCAGTAAAGACTTGGGATTCAGCGCCGAAGAACGTTCCGAAAATCTACGTCGATCGGCGGAAGTTGCGAAACTCGTGAACGAATCAGGCATGATTTGTCTCGCGGCATTTGTTGCCCCAAGCGAAGAAGTCAGACAGCGGGTTGCAGCCGAAATTGGTGACGACCGATTTCTCGTGGTGCACTTATCTGCGCCGGTTGAGGTATGCCGAGAACGTGACCAAGACGGTCACTATGCGCTGGCCGACGAAGGTGAAATCGCCAATTTCCCGGGCGTAAGCGCGCCCTATGATGCGCCAACGAAACCCGATTTAGTGTTAGCGACTCACGAATTGAGTATTAACGAGTGTGTTGACCAATTAGTTACGCTGCTGGAAGAAAAAGACGTCATCTAAGCACCGCTGCCGGGAAATTCCACTCGGTATTGATCGCTTGCCGCTGCCGCAACGTAGCAAGCTCATGAACCTGAGCAATTTTACCGCTCTGCTCCTCATCACCGTCTATTGTGCCCCTTCGGTATTCGCCGCAGATATCGTTGTTACTGTCACGGGATTAAAGTCCGCAACCGGTAATATCATTGCCCGATTACATGCTGACCCTGAATCATTTCCCATGGATCCAAGTAAAGGCGTCGCGGAAATTTCGGTGCCAATCACCGACAAAACCACGACTTTCACGCTGGAAGACATCGATCCCGGTACTTACGCGCTGGCGGTTGTTCACGATGAGAATGGCAACAATAAACTCGACTTCAATCGCTTGAGCATTCCAAAAGAACCCGTCGGTTTCTCCAACAATGCCAAGGGTTTTATGGGACCGCCAAAATTCAAAAAAGCGCAGTTTAGTGTTGAAAAAGATGACGTCGCGCTCAATGTTCGCGTGAAGTAATTGCGGAAAACGCTGCGCATGTAATCAGTTCGCTGTGCCGTAACAGTCAAAAGTCAACCACCGAACAGCCGCTTTATGACCCACGCTAAATCACCCTCTGTTCGCGAGGTCATAGCAATGGCATAACTTCCGTTTATTTGAAAAATCTCCGCACCGCCGCAATTCATCAGATTCGACCTACTCTCTTTCTTCCCGAAAGGACTTTATGAGCGATCCCTCGATAGCTTAAAATAATCTTCAGAAACCTGAGACTCCCCTTCATAAAAATCTAGAGGCCCCGCCCATGTCTTCGCTTACTAGCTTTGTCAACGACGTTGTTAATGGCAGCATAAAAGTCATCGACCTAACCGAAACCTTGCGTGAAGACTATCCGGCAATATCATTGCCACCGGAATTTGGTCAAGCGTGGGCTTTTAAAAAAGAGGTGATATCCCGCTACGACGACCGCGGTCCAATGTGGTATTGGCACAATATCTCGGTCGGCGAACACACCGGCACACACTTTGACGCACCGATCCATTGGGTATCCGGTAAGGACTTACCAAACAACACTGTCGATACAATTCCGCCGAAAGACTTTATCGCACCGGCCTGTGTTGTTGACTGCAGTAAGGAAGTTGCCTCAAATAGAGATTTCCTATTAACGAAAGATTTTCTGCTCGAGTGGGAACAACAACATGGTCAGATAGCTGGCGGCAGTTGGGTTTTCATGCGTTCTGACTGGCGAAAAATCGCCGACCCGGAAAATTACGCTAACGTACAGGAAGACGGGCCGCATAACCCTGGTCCCGACGGCGAATGCGTGCAATGGATGATTAATGAGCGCGATGTAATTGGATTCGGCACGGAGTGTATTGGCACCGATGCAGGAATTTCGATGAGCTTCGACCCGCCCCTACCTTGCCATTATTTCATGCATGGGGCGGGGCGATATGGATTGCAGTGCATGACGAATTTGGATCTTTTGCCCCCCACCGGTGCCGTGATTGTGTGTCCGCCACTCAAAATCGATGAGGGTTCCGGTAGTCCATTACGGGTGCTAGCTTTGGTCGCAGAATAAAATCTCGTGCGCGCGCCGACACATCGAGCTAATTGGTACGTCGCAAAGCTCACGGAGAAGTGAGCCTTTCGAATAAACACTGATCATTTGTCATCGTTTCGAAACCTGTCCGTCACGACAGTTTAATATTCGACGAATAACGTCGTCCCCCAGATGTAAAACGAACATGTTTCTCATAAATGGGGGTAGTAGATGGTCATTCAAAGAAAAGGTGCTGTCTTTTTCAGCGTCGTACTTAGTTCCACATTAGCGCTCGCCAGTTTCACGGCCAACGCCAACGCCGAGTTCAACTTCACTAGGCTAGATGCCTTTGCGGGCACCGCGGGAAATGCTGAAATTATCAGTTTCTCTAGTACCGAAAACACGGTGGCTAGCACGCTTGGAACTGGTGTCGAATTATTGAGTTTGAGCGGTGGCGGGTTCTTATCTTCCCGCGGTATCGTTGATTACTCAACTGCGTTCAATTCGATTGGCGATACACTCGATGGCGTTAGTTCAGTCGCACTCGATCCGCTCGGGCGTGGGTTCGGTATCGCTTCGTTAATCCCATCAATGAACGGCGCCAATGCTGGCAAACTCGGTATTTTTGATTTCCGAGCCGGTAGCTTTTCTAGCCTTAATATCCTAGATGTAGGCTTTCACCCAGATAGCGTCTCGTTTTCGGCAGACGGCACGAAGGCAGTCGTCGCCAACGAGGGTGAATATACCCTTAGCGGGCCCGGCGAAGCACCAGGCTCAGTTAGCGTCATTGATTTATCCAGCGTGGGCGTAGGCAGCTTTGCAGCGGACATTGGTGCACTCACAAACGCGGCAGTAACCACCGTTGATTTCACTACTGGCAACCTTGGTGCGGGCGCCAGTATCGTGCCGCTTCGGATTAATGACACCTCAGCATTTGCTGCTGCGAACAAGCATTTGTACATTGAACCGGAATACGTAACCTCTAGTGGCGACGAAGTTTTCGTGACGCTGCAGGAGAATAACGGCGTTGCCGTGCTCGATCTGAATACTGGCAAGTTCGAAAAAATTCATTTACTTCAAAACATCACGCAAACGGTTGACGCTTCCGATCGCGATGGCCCAGGTGGCGCTCAAGCGGCATTGATCGATGATGTTGTAACCGGCATGCCGATGCCCGATGCCATGGCGACCTTCGAAGTTGGTAGCAACACCTATTACGTCACGGCTAATGAAGGTGATTTTCGCGGTGACGACTTTGAACGCGAACGTGTTAAAGACCTCAGCCGGGCTGATATTGACGACGCGACGGAAGCGGCGCTAGACGCAATCTATGGTGATTTTCAAGATGACGATGCTTTGGGTCGTCTGCGCATTTCTAACATTGATGGCAACACAGACGCCGACCCCGAGCTCGAAGAACTATTGATGCCGGGTACACGCTCTATCTCTATTTGGAATGCAAGTACTGGAAGCTTAGTAGGCGATACGGGTTCCCTTGAAAATGTGTTGTTAGAACTCGATCCCCTCAAGCACAATATTAACGACGGTGATTTAGGTGAATTTGATAAGCGCTCTGATGACAAAGGCGCTGAACCGGAGTCCGTGATTGTTCAAGAAATTAACGGCAAGATCATTGCTTTCGTTGGTCTAGAACGACAGAACGGCGTTTTGGCGCTTGATCTCACCGATCCAGCGAACATCTCAGTTGGTAATACAACCGATGCGCCGTTTGCTGGCTACGTTAACGATCTTGGCGACTTCCCTTTCTTCTCGCCGGAATCTTTGCTGTTCATTGCGGGGGCGGACAGCCCTACAGGCAGCGATCTTCTGCTGGTAGGGTTCGAAGAAGCTGGCGGTGGCATCGCCGTTTACTCGGTTGCCCCGGTTCCTCTGCCCGCCGCTTTCTGGTTAATGGTTCCTGCTATTGCCTCGCTGGTTCCGCGACGGCGGGCCAGCTAAGTAAATTGGCATCACTCACCCGTTCAAAGGGCGCTTCGGCGCCCTTTATCGTTTTGCTCAGACGACTATTTGTTTCCCCTGGTCGCTTTCGTTATTCTGCTGCGAGTGCTTATGCGATTCTAGGGGTTTTAATTTTCGATGGCGCGATTTCTTTTAGGCGTTGACGTTGGCGGAACCTTCACCGATTTTGTCGCTTATGACAAACAAACGGGTCAGGTTAGCGCGTGGAAAAATTTAACCACGCCGAGTGATCCCACAACGGGAATCCTGAAAGGCTTAGACGAGCTAAGCAACGCCAGCGAGATCGCGAACTTACGCCTAGGGACAACGGTCGCGACTAACGCAATTTTAGAACGCGATGGCGCAGAAATCGCTTACGTTACCACCAAAGGTTTCCGAGATATCCCCTTCTTGCAGCGTGGCCATCGCGAGCATCACTACGATCGCAATTGGATTCGCACGAAACCGCTAGTATTGCGCCGTCATTGTTTCGAAGTTCAAGAAAGGTTACTTAGCGACGGGCGCATAGAAACGCCGTTAGACGAAACTAGCGTTCGACAAGTGGCCGAGCAAATACGCGAATTAGGCACAATAGAAGCAATCGCGATTAATTTGCTTTTCTCCTACGTTAATCCGCAACACGAAATGCGCGTTCGCGAGATTCTAGGCGAACTGTTACCCAACATCCCGATTTCAAGTTCTTTCGACGTGTTACCCAAATGGAAAGAGTACGAGCGGGCCTCAACGACAATCGCCGACGCTTACCTAAAGCCCATTGTGCAACGATATGTGGGCGATATGCGAGATCGATTTGATGCCGCTAACGTGACACAACAAATCGCTATGATTAAATCGAATGGCGGCGAAATGTCGCTGGATATGGCGAAAGATAGTCCTGTCCAGCTCACCATATCGGGTCCCACTGGCGGCGTTGTCGCCGCACAGGCGGTGAGCAAATTGACTGCCTCACCAAACGTTGTGACTTTGGACATGGGCGGTACATCGACTGACTGCGCGACGATAATTGCTCACGACATTGCCTACACCACGGATTTTGAAATTAGCTTTAGTTTGCCTATTCAAATTCCCATGCTAGATATCCGCACGATTGGTGCCGGCGGCGGATCAATCGCCTGGATAGACACCGGCGGTATGCTGCGCGTCGGGCCGCAAAGCGCTGGGGCAAATCCAGGTCCCGCCTGTTATGCGCAAGGCGGGACACAGGCTACGGTTACCGATGCCAATTTGATCTTAGGACGAATTGATGCCAGCAAGTTTCTAGCCGGCAAAATGAAACTCGATCATTCGCTCGCCGAAGAAGCGCTAGATAAATTAGGCACACGCTTGAATATGTCTGTACCGGAAGTTGCGCTTGCCATGGTGCGAATCGTCAATACGAATATGGCCGGCGCGCTACGTACGGTATTAATTGAGAGAGGCCTAGATCCCCGCGACTTCACCTTAATGAGTTTCGGGGGTGCGGGTCCTTTACACGCTAGCGACCTCATGCGTGAGGGCGGTATTACTCGTGGCATTATCCCCATGTTCCCAGGTCAGTTTTCCGCTTTTGGATTTACTTTAGCGGACGCCAAAGTTGATCTAGAAAGAACGGTTGATATGACCTCGGCGCGATTCGATGCGCCGCGAGCCGCCACGGTACTAAAGGGCCTGCGCGAGGCGGCGCTAAATAATTTGCGGGCACAGGGCTATGTTGATGACGTGACGACGCGCTACACACTGGAGATGCGTTACCTAGGCCAAAACTATGAAATCGAAATCGAAATCACCTTCGATGATTTTACCGAGCAAAACTTGCTTAGCTTGTGGCAAATGTTCCATGAATCCCATGAAAAACGCTTTGGATTTCACATGCCTGGCGAGGTGATAGAGTTAACCACGATAAAATGCTCAGCGACAGCAATCACAGAAAAACCTACGTTCGAAAACGTAGCTGACCACGATCGCAACCCAGACCAGATGCGGGAAAGCGACAAAAAACGCGACGTTCAATTTGTAGACGGTAAGTTTGCCACCCAAATCTTTGACCGCGCGCAATTGGCGCCTGGTTCAATCATCAATGGACCTGCATTAATCGAAGAATCCGCATCGGTGACCGTTATCAACCCATCTCAGCAGGCTGCGATTAGTTCTCACGGACACATTCTCTTGACAGAAGCTAACGGGTAACAAGGCATAAATAGTGAACCAAAATAAGTCCGAGCATCAGATCGATCTAGTGACAATGAACATCATTGAAAACACGATGTTATCTATTTGTCGCGAAATGGGCATCACGCTCATGAAAACCTCCTATTCAACGATTTTTAACGAGGCCCTAGACTTCACTTGCGCTATCGCATCACCAACGGGCGAAATGCTTTCTGCGGCGGAGTTCTGCCCTGCGCAAATTGGCGGTATGCCGCTGTTGATTCGCTCATGTCTACAAGAGATACCGCTAAGCGAAATTGAAGAAGGTGACGTGCTCGTTCATAACGATCCTTATCGTGGTGGCTTACATACACCCGAACACACCTTGTTTTGCCCGGTGTACTTCAACGGCGAGATTGTCGCTTTCACTGTAGCAATTGGCCACATTGCCGAAGTTGGCGGTATGGTGCCCGGCGGTTTTCCCTCGGAAGCGACCGAAATTTTTCACGAAGGTATACGCGTACCACCGGTAAAAATCAAAAAGCGCGGTGAAGACGTGCCCGAAGTGTGGAAGTTGTGGCTCGCCAATGTACGCACACCGCGATACAACTATGGCGACATGCGTGCCATGATCGCGGGCTGCGAGCTAGGCGCCCAACGTCTCCAAGACATCGTCAACAAGTATGGTCAGGATGTATTCAAACAAACAACAGCTGATTTGCTCAATTATTCCGAGGCGCGGATGCGCGCCGAAATCGCTTCCATTCCCGATGGTCGCTACGACTTTGTTGACTACATGGACAACGATGGTGTTTCGGATTCTGAGATCAGAATTGAAGCCCACTGCCACGTGCAAGGTGAACGAGTTATCGTCGATTTCACCGGCAGTTCCGCGCAGGTTGCTGGGCCAATTAACGCCACCCTAGGTGTCGCCTGGTCAGCGTCTTATAACGCCATCTTGCATTTGACCGATCCAAGCATTCCAAAAAATTCCGGCTGCTTTCGTCCGATCAAAATCATCGCGCCGCGCGGCACCATTGTAAATGTTGACTATCCGGCGCCTGAAGTTGGTGGCAACACTGAAGCACATCCACGTATCGCCGGTGCGGTCATGGGCGCGCTTGCGCAGGCGGCACCCGAACGCGGTATGGCTGCCGAAGGCGGTACGCATCTTAACTTTGTTTTCGGCGGGCAAGATCAGAAAAACGATGAGTACTTTGCTTGCTACGACATTGAAACCGTTGGTTGGGGTGCGCGACCGCAGGCGGACGGCAATGACGCGACAGATTCAATTAACGGCAACTGCCGAGTGATTCCAGTGGAAGTCTTTGAAACGCGTTATCCCTGGTTAACTGAAGAATACAGCTTACGAACGGACAGCGGTGGGGCCGGCGAATATCGTGGTGGGCTTGGCACCAGCAAAACCTGGCGCTGCTTAGATGCCGAGATTACCTGCACGCAGCTTACTGATCGGCATGAACATCGTGCTTGGGGTTTAGAAGGTGGTGGAGAAGGTGCGCCAGGTGAGACGCTTTTCAAAGCAGATCAGAGCGACGAATGGCAGACCATGGCCGCTGCTTTCAACAAACGCTCCACCAGCAAGTGGTCGAATGTGGTGATTAAGCCTGGGAACAAAGTACGCATTCTTACCCCTGGCGGCGGCGGATGGGGCGATCCGAAAAATCGACTGGCCGCACAAGTGAATGAAGACCTAGCCGAGCAGTGGATTAGCGAACCCGTCGCCAAAAATACCTACAGCTGGTCTGAGGAGTAGACAATGAAATTCGCGCACAACGGTTACTACATTGAAAAGTACATCAAATGCGATAACTGCGGCGTACTCATTTACGATGACGGCATTGCCCCAAACGCCAAAGTCTTCGCCGGAGAATTGTATTGTTCCACTTGGTGCAGAGAATGGCGTCGCGAAAAATCAAAAGGCGTTGATTCGCCGGTTATCGAGCAGGCGTTTAACGTTTAATTAGGAAAATAATTAGACGCACATAAAAAAAGCCGGAACATAAGTTCCGGCTTTTTTAACTCGTTTTTCAGTAATGCTAGGTTCTTCTGCGCCAGGCTAAGAAGCCAGCAATTGCGCTCAGCATCATCGGTAAAGCGGCGGGTACCGGCACTACCGTGATTCGAACGTTATCTAGCTGCGAACCGTCCGCCTCGGGGGCATCTTTGGTAAGCTCACCCCAGATTCGTAAGCGAGTTGACGGACCAGCGAATGCGGCATCAAATCCGGTGCCGTCGTCCGCGCCGATTAAGCTACCACCACCGAAAGCAAACCAAGTTCCCGGCCCAGCTTCCGCGTCACCATTTGGCACAATTGGGAACATGTGTCGCTCCCACGAACCAAAAGGTAGAACTGTAGGTGCGTCTGCGATACTTATCGCGTAGAC
>JBCCFA010000048.1:0-14972 GCA_039029975.1 Pseudomonadota bacterium | reverse complement strand
GCGGGCGGTTGTATCAGCAAATCGATCGTGCGTGCCGGCGGCGGGAGTGTGAAGGCGACGTTTATTTGCATGATTACCGCGCTTACAAGCTACGCGCTGATTTATACCCCCGCGTTCGAAGCAATAATGTGGCCCTGGCTGCGGCTCAGCGCGATAGATTTAGCCAGTGTCGGACTTCACTCGCAGCGCCTACCCGAATTCATTGGCCACATAAGTAATCACTCAGGAATTGCGCTTGCAACGCCACTAGTATTGGCAACAATTATTGGGGCCGGCGCCATTTGCTTCATAAAGACGAGCGCCAGAAGTCATTTGCTGAGCGGCGGTTTCATCGTCGGTTTATGTGTTGTCGGTGGCTGGTGGCTCACTACGGGGCCGCTCGGTGCTGCCTGGGTAGAACAAATGAGTTTCGAGTGGCAACCGCCACGGCGCCTTGGCGGCCAGTCGCTGACATTCGTTAGCCCACTGGGTGATGCGGTGGCGTTTCTTATCGGCGCCGGTTCCAAATTGAACTTAACGTTTGGACTCATCACAGTCTGTGGTTTGTGGGCCGGTAGTTTCGCTTATCACCTTGGCAAAAGAGAACTGCACTTGGAGTTCTTTGCAAGCTCGGTAGAGTTTGGACGAGCGATATTAGCTGGGGGTTTATTGGGCGTTGGCGGCGTGCTCGCACTTGGCTGTAGCATCGGACAAGGTGTGACGGGCTTTTCCACTTTGGCGTTAGGATCAGTGCTGGCAACGCTCTCAATGTGTGTTGGGGCGGCATTGGCAGTTAAAGTCGAATACTACCGCTTGGTCTACCCTGAAGAAGCAACCTTAATTAAAGGCATTGTCGCAACGCTCGCCGATTGGCATTTGCTTCCCAACGCATGGCGTGATCTCGAGAAAATTTGAATATGCACTGGCCGAATAGGTGATGTTTAACGCTTGAAAAGTTTGGACTGAAGGCGATAGATTGGGTATTATCGCCGTCCCAGAATTAGGGCGCTCAGGGCCTTTTTCTTGAGTCCAATATGGACGCGCCTTGGCTGCTTGCGTTGGCTGCTTATGTACGCTGAAACTTGCAGACAAAAAGCCACAATGGGTCGTTAGCTCAGTTGGTAGAGCACCGGACTTTTAATCCGATGGTCGTAGGTTCGAGCCCTACACGACCCACCATTTCACAAAATTTTCTGTTCTCCCTGTTAATATCCAGGAACCTTATCGGAGAGCCGGTGCTTATAGCCCATACCAACCAAGCTTGCGCATACAACGGTACATCGTTGTGCTGACCTCAGTTTCCGATGTTGATATATCTTGTGGCCCAATCGCGTCACTACATTTTTGTCGATCAGTAGTAAGATTGTGCGTGGAACCGCCAAGCTTCCACCAACTATTGACTCTGACGATTTCCTCGTCAATTTTCTCTAACGTAACGTCGGCTTGGTCAGCTTTGGACCGCTTGGGGTTTCGAGCAGATGCCTTGGGTCTTTGGCCAGATATCGCATTATCAGGCTCCGCGATCGATTTCGAGGGCTGAACAACAAGAGATGGTTGGGAGATATCTTGTGCCGCGCTCTGTTTTGCTGCGTCTTTCCCAGCTTCGACTTTTGACTGGGCTTGGAACGAATGTGGCGCATTCACTTTCGTCGAGGCAGCAAGTTCGGTCGGTGTTATAGGTGGCGAGGGTTCTTTCGCTCGCCGCTTTATTGGTTGTGTGGTTTTCAGTTCTTCTTTTAGCGCCTCAACGGATAAATCTTTACGTCCTTTTTTAGTTAAAGCGGCCAGTTGAGGTGTGGGATCGGCACTTGAGACAAACCACCCCAATGCGACCATGCATTCCCTATAGGCTGCATATTCACTGTGTTTGCTCTTGCATTGTTGTTCGTCAGCCGCCATCGAAGTAGGTACCGCGCCGCGTTTATAGGTCACTTCGCAAGCGCTGAGTAGTAGCAGAACTAAATAAACCGCTATTGTTCGATAGCCTAGGGTCATTGCGCGCGGATTTCGCTTCACTGCAAGAGCCCTGCATTAATAATGAATTCGCTAATCTCATCCAATCCCGCACCTTCACGCAAATTACTAAACACGTAGGGGCGTTCGCCGCGCATTCTATCGGTGTCGCTTTTCATTACCTCTAATGACGCACCTACATAGGGGGCAAGATCAATTTTATTAATGACCAACAAATCAGAACGGGTAATGCCCGGTCCACCCTTGCGGGGGATTTTTTCGCCTTCGGCCACATCGATTACATAGATCGTGAGATCGGCGAGTTCCGGACTAAACGTCGCCGCTAAGTTATCACCCCCGCTTTCAACTAAAATTAAGTCCAATTCGGGAAATTTCTTGATTAAATCATCAATTGCCGCCAAGTTCATCGAAGCATCTTCGCGGATCGCAGTGTGTGGGCAACCGCCCGTTTCTACCCCAACGATACGATCTTCGGTCAACGCTTCGCTGCGAATTAGAAATTCCGCGTCTTCACGCGTGTAAATATCATTAGTTACCGCTGCAATCTGGTACTTCTCTCGTAACTTCTTACACAATGCGTCCATTAGTGCGGTTTTTCCGGAACCCACCGGGCCACCGATACCAACGCGTAATACAGGTCGCACATTTTCTGCTGTTGTCGCCATGCTCAGATTCTCCAATCGCTGGATAAATTACGACTTAAATAATCGCGTATATTGAGTTTCATGTAGTGCGCTCGCCAGTGACACAATCGGTAAGCTGCCCCCTATGCATTCTTCTGAAATTTGCATGGCCTTATTGATCGCACCAGCACTACGTTCGGATAGCGCGATCAATAATTTTTGGCCTTGCAATTGCCCTAAGGGAATCAGCTTTACGCCGGCCAAGATTTGTCCCTCAAGCCATATCCACAGATAAGCGACCAAACAATCGTGTTTGGAAACCTGCCATTCGATGCACGCAATAGCGAATAAAGTTGCGAACGGTGTGTCAGCTTGATCGAGCCACTGTGTTGCTGCACTAATCTCCAATCCGGACATTAGGCGCGCCAACGCTTTGCCACGTCCACAGTCGTCTTTTACAAACTCGAGTGTTTCTCGGCTCGCAATAAGTAATCGACTGAGTTCTTGCAAACGCGCAAAATCTCGCTGACCGGCTGCGTCGTACAAGCGCAGCAGGGTAGGCAGGTCGGTAGTCGCTACGCTGTTATCTAATTGCGCCAAAACCCATTGCGATAGTGACTCCACATCGTGAACCCAATTCGCTTCCACTGCCCATTCTAATCCCTGCGAGTATGCATAAGAGCCTACCGGCAAATTTGCACTTGCCAATTGCAGAATGCGATTTAATGCGGATCGCGAAGTCGGGTCTTTTGGCTGAGGCTCAGTCATGATGGTGATGATGTGCGTGACTTGAATACGCACCCTGCTCCGGTTCGAATGGCGCTTGCTCAAAGATAGGATCGAACCCCAAGCCTACAAGCATTTCGTCCAACACATGATCCGGTTCATATCGAATCCACCCATCACCGATTTGCACGGGGACATGTCGATTACCTAAATGGTAAGCGGCGCGCGTTAATTTAAGCGGATCCGTTGCTCGGATGGTGGACACTGCTTGAGTTGCGGCGCGCACCCAAATCTCACTACCGTCAGTCGCGACCAGTTTTGCCCGGGGCATCAAGCGTTGCCCGTGCGCAAGAAATATACCGATTTTCTCTCCGCTAGAAAGTTTTGCGGCCTGGCGACTTTTCTGCCGTTGTTCGAAATCGAGTACTAATTCGACATCGGTACCAATATCGTGCGCATCGGCTGGATATACCATTTGGGTAAATTCGCGCATGCTACTTTCCGTTATTACCAACGCCAACCCACAGTTAAAATAAGAAATAACGTTGCGCCATCGGCAGCACTTCGGCGGGTTCGCAAGTGATAAGCTCACCGTCAACTCGCACTTCATAAGTTTCCGGGTCGACATCAATATCAGGTTGGAGATCGTTCAGCACCATATCTTTTTTCTTTATTCTGCGCGTATTGCTTACCACTCCGATTCGATTATTGAGTCCGATTTTCTCCGCCACTCCAGCTTTAAACGCAGCGCTAGAAAGAAATGTCATGCAGGTTTCGTTTCGAGCCCGGCCGAGATTGCCAAACATGTTGCGGTAATGCACAGGCTGTGGTGTAGGTATTGAAGCATTCGGATCACCCATTAAAGCAGCGTTAATCATTCCGCCCTTCACGATCATTTGAGGCTTAACGCCGAAGAATGCTGGTTTCCACAACACTAGGTCAGCAAGTAATCCAACCTTCACACTACCCACTTCGTGGGCGATGCCATGGGTAATCGCCGGGTTCACCGTGTACTTTGCCACATAGCGCTTCACTCGACCGTTGTCGTGCTCAGCAGGGTCTCCCGCCAAGGCACCAAATTGCGTCTTCATTTTATGTGCCGTCTGCCAGGTTCTGGTGACAACCTCGCCCACTCGTCCCATCGCTTGCGAATCGGAAGCGATCATTGAAAACGCACCGAGATCATGCAAGATATCTTCCGCCGCAATTGTTTCGCGTCTAATGCGCGATTCGGCGAACGCGACATCCTCGGGAATACTGGGCGATAAGTGATGACACACCATAAGCATGTCTAGATGTTCGTCAATCGTATTAACCGTGTACGGCCTAGTTGGATTAGTACTCGAGGGTAATACGTTATCTAGCCCGCAGGCTTTAATAATGTCTGGCGCGTGACCACCGCCGGCACCTTCGGTGTGATAAGTATGGATACTTCGGCCTTTAAACGCCTCGATCGTATCTTCGACGAATCCGGATTCGTTCAAGGTATCGGTATGAATTGCAACCTGGACATCGAATTTTTCTGCCACGCTTAGGCAATTATCAATTGCTGCCGGCGTAGTACCCCAGTCTTCGTGTAATTTTAATCCCATGGCACCCGCGGAAATCTGCTCTTCCAAAGCCGACGCGAGACTCGCATTTCCTTTGCCAAGAAACCCCAAGTTCATCGGCAGTGCGTCGGCAGCTTGTAGCATGCGCTCTATATTCCACGGCCCCGGCGTGCACGTGGTAGCGTTAGTCCCCGTTGCTGGCCCAGTACCACCGCCAAGCATCGTGGTGACTCCGGACATTAATGCATCTTCAACTTGTTGAGGACAAATGAAATGAATATGGGCGTCTATCGCACCTGCAGTCACGATATTACCTTCACCAGCAAGAATCTCTGTGCCTGGACCAATCAAGATGTCAACGTCCGGTTGCACGTCGGGATTACCTGCCTTACCGATTCCAGCGATACGGCCGTTTTTTATACCAATATCGGCTTTCACTATACCCCAGTGGTCAATAACCATCGCATTAGTGATAACAAGATCGGCAACATCCGCGCTCACCGCTTGGCTTTGTCCCATTCCATCGCGAATGACCTTACCGCCACCGAAGGAAACTTCATCACCGTAGGTGGTGAAATCTTTTTCTACCTGAACGACCAAGTCGGTATCCGCCAAACGTACCCGATCGCCCGTGGTAGGTCCGTACATCGACGCATAAGCGCTGCGTGAAATTGTCGTCATTGCTATTTCTCCAATGCGCCCATTACTTGTTGGCGAAAACCATATATCACCCGCTTGCCGGCATAAGTTACGAGTTCTACCTCGCGTGACTGACCCGGCTCGAATCGAACTGCAGTCCCTGCAGCGATATTTAAGCGCATACCGCGCGTGGCTTTCCGATCAAAATCAAGCGCCGGGTTGGTTTCATAAAAATGATAATGTGAACCAATCTGAATCGGTCTATCGCCAGTATTTGAGACCTTTAAGGTGATCGTCTCGCGGCCTTCGTTCAACAAAATTTCACCGTTCGCCGCCATCAATTCGCCTGGTTTCATGATTTACACCCTATGTCTGAGAATCAATTTATCTTTACCGTATAACTCCGTGACGATCACTGGATTGGATCATGCACAGTGACGAGTTTAGTGCCGTCGGGAAATGTGGCTTCGACTTGAACGTCGTGCAGCATTTCTGGCACCCCTTCCATCACGTCTTTTGCACTCAAAATTGTACGGCCATGATCCATAAGTTGCGCGACTGTCATACCGTCGCGTGCACCTTCTAGAATCGCCGCGGAGATTAGCGCGACAGATTCGGGGTAATTTAATTTCAAACCTCGATCACGCCGACGTTCCGCCACTAAAGCGGCTGTAAAGATTAGCAATTTATCTTTTTCTCTGGGTGATAAATCCATCGCGTTTCTCCAGTCTCATGCAGAGGACAATTAACGTCTCATGTTCTCCAAATTTGCGGCGCATAGGCGTCTCGTTGACTCAGTTGCGGTCGTATCGACCTCCACAACTGGCGACACAACTTATTCAAAGGTTCACAATCAGATGCCAAACCACGCACAATAAGCAAATCTTCAATTAAAGTAGGGGCGGCAATGAGCTTGCTCTCGGAACAAAGTTCGCGCGCCGTCTCTAAAGCGGCCGGCGTCGAACCGGATGCAATTAGGGTCATCGTTCCCCGATGCCCATGCAAACCCGATGGTAGGCCGGTACTTGCAAGCCGCTCGCGCAAACAAAGACGTTTATCGCGAAAAACCTGCAGATAAAAATCTATTTCGCCGTTCGTGAAATCTTCGCCGCTCGCCGGTCGACCAAAACCAAGGATCTCCCAACCGAAGAACTGCGCGCTACCATGAAGATGAAATTCACTAGTGACTTTTGTACGTGCGCGGTCGTAAATAAGCGTTTCTTGCGGTAGCCATTCAATGTACGCCTTGTCCGCGATCGAAAACTTCTGCGTTAACGTCGCTTGGTGTCCTGTGCTTTTGTAGAATCGTGTCGCTCCCGGGGTGGTGAGCACCGCTTTCGCACCAGGGTGTAAAACTAAGTCGATATTCAAACTATCACCACCCACCAACCCGGCTGGAGGGTGGAGCAAATAGCTGTGACAAGTTCCATCGGGCTCGGGGTAGAAAGCACGTTGTACAGTTAGTGGCCCACGATGCCGACGTTTCGATACGATCGTTTTGGTATCATTACCAACGCACTTTTCTTCGTATTCGAGCGTTAGATCGGCTTGCCACCCCTGTTGTTGAGGGCATTTGGTCGAAGACTCGCGGTACATTCGCGTAACCGACTTGAACTTGCGACGGTTTAACCGTTTCTGCGGTTCGAGATTTTCAACTTGGTCCGCGCGCGACTCCGGCGCACCCGTCCCTTACGAGTGAACACAAACACCAACGCAGTAAATAAAATGATTATCGCAACATGATCGGGCGCAGTTAGCATATGAAAAATAATGAGCAGCGCGTCACCACCAGCCACTTCTTCATGCGCGAACACCGTAGTGCCGTGGCAAAGAAAGATAAACGCTAGGGCTTGGTAATTAACAACCATATCTAATAATTTCATTTTTATTCTCCGTCTTAGTTATTACTAAAGCCAAATTTGTTGTCATACCGTTAAGTGTTCGTTGATGATGTCGTCATTGAGATTTTCTATTCTATCGTTTGCGACTACTCGGCCTTTGTCCAAGACAAAAAAACGGTCTGCTATGCGTCGCACGAGCGCAAGCTTTTGTTCTACTAGCAGCACCGTTATACCTTGCTCCTCATTAAGTTTCACAACGAGTTCGCCGATTTCGTTAACAATATTCGGCTGAATCCCCTCGGTAGGTTCATCGAGAATTAACAGTTTCGGTTCAAGAATCAATGCCCGCGCGATCGCGAGCTGTTGCTGTTGTCCACCGGAGAGATCACCCCCTGCTCGACCGAGCATTTGACGTAATACCGGAAAAATGTCCAAAACGCGTTCGTACGCTTCTTGCGCTTTGTCAGCCGGGCAGACAGCGAAGCCTATTTTTAAGTTTTCCTCAACGCTTAAACGCGGGAAGATTTCTCTACCTTGTGGGACGTAGCCAATGCCTAATGCCGCACGGTGCGCAGCAGGTAATCCGGCGATATCTTGATCATCAAAGTTGAGCGCGCCACCGCTGATCGCTTGTAAGCCCATTACGCACTTCAACGTGGTCGTTTTTCCAACGCCGTTGCGGCCCAATAAACAGGTTCGAGAACCGCTAGGGACATCGAGCGTTAGATCCCAAAGAGTATGACTATCGCCGTAGAATTGATTGATATTCTCTAGCTGAAGCATTATTCCCCCAAATAGACTTCGACCACACGTGGGTCATTTTGCACGGTCGCCATATCGCCTTCTGCCAACACGCTACCTTCGTGCAACACCGTAACGCGACGCGCAATAGATCGCACAAATTCCATATCATGCTCCACCACAACCACTGAGCGCTCGCGGGCAAGACCGGTTAATAACTCCGCCGTGGCTTCTGTTTCCTGTTTAGTCATCCCGGCGACAGGTTCATCGACCAGTAACAACAAAGGTTCCTGCATTAGCAACATGCCGATTTCCAGCCATTGCTTTTGACCATGCGAAAGTGCGCCAGCTTTTTGTGAGCCATAGTCCTTTAAACCGATCAACGACATGGTTTGCTCGATATTGTCGCGCCCTTCACCGGTTAGACGAAACACTAGATTGGCCCACACGCGCTTATCGCCATGCATTGCGAGGTCGAGGTTTTCAAATACAGTGTGATTTGGGAACACCGTTGGTTTTTGGAATTTTCGCCCTATACCCAGCGACGCAATCTTGGGCTCATTTAAACGCAGTAAATCTATTTTCTGGCCGTAGTAAGCAGTGCCACTATCCGGACGCGTCTTGCCGGTAATGACATCCATCAAAGTAGTTTTGCCTGCGCCGTTTGGTCCGATGATGCAACGAAGTTCGCCGGTTTCAATATATAAGGTGAGATCATTCAACGCCTTGAACCCATCAAAGCTCACCGACAAATCTTCAACATAAAGAATATTGCCGTGAGTAGTATCAGCAATACTTTCGCGGCCTGGATATTCGCTCAGAAAATCGAAAACACGGTCGCGACGCATCGAATTTAGCGGCGGCCGCGTATCGCGCTGATTATGCGCTTTGAGGGAGGCACCACTATTATCACTCATCGCGCTTGCTCACATACCGCTGCCAAATACCGACAATGCCCCGCGGTAGAGCTAATGTCACCAGTACAAACAGGCCGCCAAGCGCGAATAACCAAATTTCGGGCAGCGCCCCCGTTAAAACGGTTTTGGCATAATTCACCAAAATCGCACCTAACGCGGCGCCATATAAGGTGCCGCGACCGCCAACGGCAACCCATACAACCAATTCAATAGAATTCAGCGGTTGGAACTCACTCGGGTTGATAATGCCAACTTGGGGTACATATAACGCCCCCGCGATCCCGGCCAGCATTGCAGATACAACAAAAATCCAAACTTGATAGTTTTCGATTCGATAACCCAAGAAGCGTGAACGTGCTTCTGCGTCACGCACGGCCGTAACTACGCGCCCGAGCTTCGATGTCACGATATATCGACAAAGTAAGTAACCTGCAGCGAGAACAACTGCCGTGGCGACGAACAAAACGACGCGCGTCGAATCTGCTTGTAAGCTGGCGCCTAAGATATCCTTAAAATCGGTAAGCCCGTTGTTACCACCAAAACCCATCTCGTTTCGGAAAAACGCTAGCATTAAAGCGTAGGTTAGCGCTTGCGTCATGATGGATAGGTAAACACCGGAAACCCGGGAGCGAAAAGCGAGCCAACCAAACACGAAAGCCAATAACCCGGGAACCAAGATCACCATTAACATTGCAAACCAAAACTCATCGAAGCCATACCAATACCAAGGTAGAGCATCCCAGTCCAGAAATACCATAAAGTCGGGCAGCTCCGGATGACCGTAAACACCGCGTTCTCCAATTTGCCGCATGAGGTACATGCCCATCGCGTAGCCGCCCAACGCGAAGAAGGCGCCGTGCCCAAGGCTCAAGATGCCGCAATATCCCCACACCAGATCTAGAGCGATTGCGAGTAAGGCATAGCTTAAATATTTTCCTAACAAGGTAACTGTAAAGGTTGAAACATGAAAAACCGACGTATCTGGGATGAGTAAATTCGCGATCGGGATTACGATTACGGCGAACGCCAAAATGCTGATAAACCAACGCCCAGCTTTATCGTTTGAAAGTAATGCAAGCATGGGTTTAATCCTCGGCGGCACGACCGCGTTGAGGAAATAAACCTCTCGGCCGTTTTTGAATGAACAAAATGATGAACACCAGGATCAAAATTTTCGCGACCACTGCGCCAGCAGCCGGCTCAAGTATTTTGTTCATCACGCCAAGTGACAAACCGGCAACGAGCGTTCCCCATAAGTTACCGACGCCACCGAATACCACGACCATGAACGAATCAACGATATAACCTTGCCCGAGATTAGGGCCCACGTTTGTTAATTGCGATAAAGCGACTCCCGCTACCCCGGCGATCCCAGCACCAAGCCCGAATGTCAGTGAATCAACACGGTGGCTGCGTACTCCCATGGCTCGCGCCATATTTCTGTTTTGAGTAACGGCTCGCACCTCTAATCCGAGTCGAGTTTTTTGCATTACGAACACCAATAAGCCGAATACGAAAAACATAAATAGCAAGATATACAAGCGGTTGTAGGTAACAGACAAGCCTTGCACGATTTCGAGGGAGCCACTCATCCATTCAGGCGTCGATACCGAACGGTTTAGGGGAGAAAAGATTGAACGCACAGTTTGTTGTAAAATCAGACTGACACCGAATGTAGCGAGTAAAGTTTCAAGCGGACGCCCATACAAGAAGCGAATCACGCCGCGCTCAATCGCAATCCCCGCGAGCCCGGCCACAATAAATGCTGCCGGTATTGCTATGAATAGCGAGTATTCCAGCGCGTTAGGTAGAGCAAGCTGAACCACGTAAGTCGTATAGGCACCAAGCATGATGAGTTCGCCGTGGGCCATATTAATGACGCCCATTACGCCGAATGTAATCGACAATCCGATCGCCGCTAGCACTAAAACGGAACCTAAACTAATACCGAAAAATAGTGTTTCAAATAACTTGAACCGAGAAACCCTCTGTTCGATTTTTTTCAAGGACACCTGCGCAGCAGTGCGAATTTCCGCGCTTTCATTCTCGTCTTCGGCTAATGAAGTTAATTTTATCCTTACCCGACCGTCTAGATTGTTCGCCGAATCTTGAATTGCTTTTAAGCGAATTTGCGCATCGGTGGCATCTAAATCGAATACCGCGATTGCACTATTAAGCTCTGCGATAACTGATTTATCTTCTTCCTGCGTTAACCTTTCTAACAGTAACTGGCGCAGTTCTGGAATTCCGGCGGCCACGATTGAGGAGATAGCCTCGAGCCGTTGTTGAGGATTACTTGCATTCAATGCAACGCTAGCGGCCAATCCGCGGACGATTCTGCGGAGCTTATTGTTAACGCTGATTTTTTTTACGTCGCGGCGTCCTACGGCGCCTAGGGCTTTGCCCGTAATCGCATCGATAATATCGTAACCCCGATCATCATTTTTCTTTGCGATCACTACTCGCTTTTCTTTTTTTGTATAGAAAAGCTGGCTCTCAATTAAAGCACCAAGAACGATGGAAACGCGCGGATTAGCTATCCGCGATAAAGCAGTTGCAGCCTCCTGTATTGTCGCAAAATCTTTTGACGCGAGCGCTTTGACTCCATCCTCAAATTCATCAGCGAAAACATCGTTTAGGCAGAGCAATCCAACGAAAATTAGAATGACGGTAATACGAAGCGCTTCTATCAGGCCGCTTGTAGGGAAAGTATTGACTTTCATGGGAGGTCACTATCAAGTGAACGTTTATTTTGATTATTTTTAAAATTTGGCTAGCCGCGACTTCACCGATCGCGACTAGCCATCTCATAGCTACAGCTTTGAAATAAGCTAGCGAATTATTTTTTTGCCTATTCGTAGTTTTGTCCGGAGCACTTGCCGGTTTTTACGTTGTAGTTACCACAAGCAAGCGGCGGCATCCAGTCCGCCGTGATATCTTTTGAACCCGGTAGAAAATCTGACCAGGCATCGCCGACGACTGTTCCATTGGTTTGCCAAACGATATCAAACTGACCATCGCCCTGGATTTCACCAATCAGTACCGGCTTAGTGATGTGATGGTTAGGCATCATAGACGCCATTCCGCCAGACAAGTTGGGTACCGTGATACCGATAATCGCCTGTTGTACGGCTTCTGGCTCCGTGGTGCCCGCTTTCCTAACCGCTTCGACCCACATCTTAAACCCAATGTAGTGAGCCTCCATAGGGTCGTTGGTCACGCGCTTATCATCTTTAATGAAAGCCAACCAACTATCGATGAATTCATCGTTGACTTCTGCGTCGACGCTCATGAAATAGTTCCAAGCCGCGAGATGACCAACCAGCGGGCCCGTATCGATACCGGACAGTTCTTCCTCACCCACCGAGAACGCAACGACAGGGATATCTTCAGCCGAAATGCCTTGATTACCAAGCTCTTTGTAGAACGGCACATTAGCATCGCCATTAATGGTCGAAACAACGGCGGTCTTTTTACCGGCAGAGCCAAATTTCTTGATGTCAGCGACAATTGACTGCCAATCGGAATGGCCAAATGGTGTGTAGTTGATCATGATATCTTCGTCAGCCACTCCTTTTCCTTTCAGATACGCCTCGAGGATTTTGTTGGTGGTGCGCGGATAGACGTAGTCCGTGCCCGCAAGCACCCAACGCTTCGCCCCAATTTCATTCATCAAGTAGTCGACTGCTGGAATAGCTTGCTGGTTTGGTGCAGCACCAGTGTAGAAAACGTTTTTAGACGATTCCTCACCTTCGTACTGCACGGGGTAGAACAGCAAGCTGTTCAATTCTTCAAATACCGGTAGTACTGATTTGCGCGATACTGAAGTCCAGCACCCGAAAACAGCGGACACTTTTTCTTTTTCGATTAGTTCGCGCGCCTTTTCCGCAAATAAGGGCCAATCAGAGGCAGGATCAACAACCACCGCTTCAAGTTGCTTGCCCAGCAATCCGCCGGCTTTGTTCTGTTCATCTATGAGCATCAACATGGTGTCTTTTAGCGTGGTTTCACTGATAGCCATTGTCCCAGATAAAGAATGAAGGACGCCGACCTTAATGGTGTCCGCTGCCCGGACAGGTGTTATGCAGATCACCATCAAGGCGGCGACCATTAGGTGCGAACCCTTGTGCATAATAGTATTCAACATTTTTTTCTCCTAAGAAATTCTTTGCTCGTAGCGATAACTACAGTTGTAATTGAACTGCGATCTTGAAAGCGCCAACGCTTGATCCGGTTGCGGTTGGCGCGTAGTTCAGGCCTTTCGTAGCAATGTCGCCTTCTTGATAGAAAACGGATATTCGTGCGTTATGGCCATCGATGATGTAGTTGACTCCACCTTCTACTTCATCGCGGTCCGAACTACTGTCAGGCATGACTTCTGTATAACGGACGTACGGTTGAAACTGCCCAATACCAATTTTCTGAGGGAACATATAAAGACCGACGATGGAATAAGAATCCCCATCGAACATGCAGAAACAATCACCGTCAGCGAAGGCTGCTACGTTGTAGTCGGAATCAAAATTTTTGTACTCGCCGTTAAAGGTAAAGACACCTTTGTTCGCAAACACTTTTTCATAGATAAGATCTGCACTGAAGCCTAGGAAGTCACCAGGATTGTTAAATGAACCGCTGCCATCTTCCTGGTATTGAAGCGCAACTCCAATCGTGAAAATATCGCCGAGACCACCGTAGTAAGTTCCGCTGGTGTAGTATCCTGGGTTCTTTTCAACGTTGAGGAAATTGTACGCAAGGCGACCGGCATACATTAAGCTATCGTCTTGATTCGGACCTCTCGCAGTGCCAGATTCGAGCCCGTTAAATACGCCAAAAACGTATTGCAAAGCGCCTTCTTTCCCTAAATCCAAATTACCCCATACGTTAACTCCGTGGTCGCGTTCATAAACGCCAGCGCCTCCTGTGCCGAAATTAACACTAAAATCAGATGGGTAAAACGGCGTTTTAAACGCATCGTAAGTCGATGAATAGAATGGACCATTCAGCTCCTGACGCTCTGCAGGTACTAATAGGCGCCCAGCCCAAACATTAAATTGCGGCGAAAATTCGAATTTTGCAATCGCATCCAGTACGACAAATTCTTCTAACGCGCTGTTGCCGCAAAAGACGCATTCCGTATTGAATTCAAACTTAATGTTCTTATGTATCTGTCCGTTAATATAAATACGGGCGTTATCGAGGTTGAAATCGCTGGACCATTCAGAACCATTTGGCGCTTGGTCTTCGATAGTTGTAAAAGATGCCCGCGCCGCGGCCCCGATAGAAATCCATTTAGTCTCATCAATCGCTATTTTCCCCCCCGCGAAAACAGACGATGTCGCGCTGAGTGCAAGGCACAATACGCAGCCGGCCCACCACAGCCGTTTAAAGGTACACATTATTATTCTCCAATATAGTTAAGGTCTAACAAGGAACCTGCCCGGGGTCCGTAGGGAAGTGTTAAGCAACGTCTATGCCAGAAGTTGGACGCACTTTTTTAACGCACAATGGGAATTTCGATACGAAGCGGACTATAAAAGAGTGCCGGCCAAAAAATCCGAAATGGTGCGGAAACCCCCATTACGTATCGTTTCAGTGCGCAGGGAGCGCACTGTTTTAGCCCCGCGCTGTGCTGGAGTTGTGCATTCGCGGAGTTAGGAACCAATTTGGAAGTCGCGAACCCCTTGACTTAATCTCTCAAAGCGTTCGTCTCAGTTTTTATCAGGTCTTGAAAATTATTTGAGTTATCGAACTAATAAAACTTTTTTTAGCATGAGAGTCGCGCTCGAATTGACTTAGTACGTAGCTATAGAAACAATGGTGACGGTATGCGCTGAGAGAACATTGAAAAATGTCCGAAAGTTCAAGGCGAGCTCAGCCTATTCCGCCTTGCGTTATATAGTCTGGAAAAAACCAAATTAAAATTTACACAAACAAGACCTCTTCCACGAGCGCAGCTTAACGTAAATAGGCGGCCAAAATGTC
>JBCCFA010000047.1:0-15017 GCA_039029975.1 Pseudomonadota bacterium | reverse complement strand
TTCGGCCGCCTCATTAATCAGATACGTTACAAAATTGGAACCACTCGTTCAGCGAAATCTTTTGCGACGTCTCGCGCATATTCTAAGCCAGGGAGTAAAGACAATTCGTGCAAGCCTTTGTCTCCCGCGGTCCTAATCGTTGCCGCGATTTCCTCGGGCTCACCAACCATGCCAGTCCCTAGTATCATCTCAGGCGTGACGAATCTACGTTCGGCAGGTGGACACCAACTACAGTGACCAGCGTGCAAAACTTGGTGCACTTTCTCTTCGGGAATATCCATCTGATCAACGTGGTCACAGTATTCTTCCCAAATATTCGTCATATAAGGCGGCACCATGTCGTCGTTTCTGGTGTAGCGCCAAATCTCATAGATAAAATGGATCATGGTAGCGACCCACGGCGCCGCAACATCAATGACTCTGTCATCGGTAAGCTTCTCGCCAGGTCTTAAAACCAAAGCATGACTGACAGCGGTCATGTAATAGTCGTCCGGCAGGTCCCTACCTGCCTCACTCGCCCCTGCTTGAACTTGCGCATGATGAAAATCCAGCATGTCGGGTTGCTCACCCATTGCCGCAACTAGGCCATCGCCCAAAGCCCCAGCAATTTTTAACGTCTTCGGACCATTCGCCGCGACATAGATCGGAATGCGATCCTCGATATTGCGAAAACCGTCGGCGTGATCTTGCCACTTCAGAGAGGTGGTTTTCCCGTTAAAGGTGAAATCAACCTCTTCGCCGTCGAGCATCGCGCGCACGACGCGAATGTATTCAGCGAAATCTTTCAAGCGCATCGGATCTTGGCCCATGACACGCATTGCGGTGTGCCCAGTACCAAGGCCCAAAAACACGCGGCCCGGGGCGAGCACGTTAACCGACGCGATGGAGTGCGCTGTTGTGGGAGCGATACGGCAACCCGGCACCGAAATGCCAGTACCGATTTGAATTTTAGAGGTGTTTGTTGCGGCTAAGGCCATCGTTGCGTAGCAATCTGACCACATCATCTGGTATCTGGCACCCACACCGCATCGTATCCCATATCCTCCAGATCTTTGATGATTTGCCAATCGCTGATGCGAGTTTCAATGTGCAGACTAAATTTCATAGCATCCCCCCCAGTGGATATTCACAGCATCGCTAATTTCATTTCTAGGGTAACGAACCGCACCCGTGAGCGCAAAATTTCTCACATTCTTCTGAGCAATCAAGCCATCGGGATAATCCGGAAACTGTTCAATGCTTGGCGGTAAAGTTAACCAAGGTTGAGCGCTGCTACACCATAAACTGAACCCCGATTTTAGTAAGGATTTATCATCCAAGGTGCCACCCATCATAGATCGAATTTGTGGGCAGCGATCGAGCGTAATCATTACAGCGGAACCACAATTCGGACAAAAATGTCGATGTAGTGCAGACCCGCTTTCATCGCGCGCCCACAACAACTAAATCCCTTCGCCGGTACTATCCAAGGTTTTGTCGTGCGCGGCGTAACCAACGAACCACCTTTGAGGGTCAACTTTTGCTGATCCGTTGATGCTCAATTCCACCACACCTTTTCGTAGCGCTTTATTTAACATACTCTGGTAGTTGCCAAACTCCGAAACTGCTCAAAAGGAATCTCGCATGACAATTGAAGGAAAATCCGCCCTTGTTACGGGTGCGGCCCGAGGCATCGGGCTTGCCGTTGCCGAGCGTCTGGCTGCCGATGGTGCCGCCGTCTCACTGGTTGATGTTACACCTGAAGCTCTCGACACAGCGCGTGAGGCACTGTTGTCGGCAGGCCATCGGGTAACCAGTTTTGTCGCCGATGTCAGTAAACGCGAAGAGGTTTTCGCTGCCGTCGACCACGCGGAGCGCGAGCTTGGCGGCTTTGACATTGTAATTAATAACGCCGGTGTCGCCCGCATCAGTGCAATCACTGACATCACTGAGGAGGACGTCGAACTCATGCACGACGTGAACGTTAAGGGCGTATTGTGGGGCATCCAGGCAGCGGCCGAAAAGTTTCGCGCTAATGGTACAAAAGGCAAGATTATCTCGGCCGCTTCAATTGCCGGCCATGAAGGTTTCCCTATGTTCGGCGCCTATTGCGCAACGAAGTTCGCGGTGCGCGCGCTAACCCAGGCTGCGGCAAAAGAACTCGCGCCACATGGTATCACCGTGAACGCTTATTGCCCGGGGATCGTAGGCACAGCCATGTGGGACGAGGCTGACGCACAATTCGCGGAACTCACTGGCGCGAAAACAGGTGAAACGTTTGAGTCATTTGTCAGCACCATTCCGCTGGGTCGAGCCCAGACGCCGGAAGACGTGGCGCAACTCGTTTCCTATCTCGCTGGTCCCTACAGTGACTATATGACGGCGCAGAGTCTTATCATGGACGGCGGCATGGTGTGCCGCTAATCGGGGCGGATAAAAAGGCGGCAGACTTATCTTTTGCTGAGCCAGTGAGTCTCAGTTGTGTCTCACACCTTGTCGTTAATATTTTATCGTCTTCAACCAATGCCTGCTGCCCGACTCGAATCAAAAATCCATCGCCATCCGCATTTCCACCGGGCAACCATGCTCGAAGGGAATCGGTGCGCGGGTTTCAGCAAGACACTGCATACCCAATGCACGATAAAACTCGACCGCAGGATTATCTGAAAGTACATCCAGATGCAGTCCACGGTTTCCAGCGTCTTTGCCGATCTGTATGGCATTGCGCACAAGCGCCGCACCAATGCCCTTGCCGCGATGTTCCGGTTTAACGGCCAGCGCATGAATGTAGTGCACGGGTTTTGGAATCGCGACGTTCAAATAACTGGCGAGATAAGTCCGCTCGGCCATCTCGGCTAAATCGTTCTGCGGCAAGGTGCCATCTTCGATAAATTTTCCCCATACCGGCGCCAAAGCTTTTTTACGCGGTTGGAACTCAGGACCCTGCCATCCGATCTCGATACCAAGCAGTTCGTCACCTTCCACAGCAAGTCGGCTACCATCGAATGCAAACAATGTCCCTTTGGCCGCCCAGGAGGCTCGCACGATAGGGTCGAAATATTTGCGACCTAGAAATTGATAGTCGTAGGCGGCTGGACCCGTTGAATGCATGAGCTCTGGTAGGTCATCGTCAAACTGTTCGACATGTGCTGCGGTCGCTTGAATGATTTCCATACTATCTCCTGAATCGATTTACATACCGCTTGAAAAAATCGCGGCAGATTTTTTCGTCGTAAGAGCTTTGTTTTCGAGTGTACCGATGGGTTTAGGCTTGCTTCAATAGCTCAAGCGCCCGCGCGAGATTTTCGATGGCTTCAAGCGTCGTCGGTTCAAGAGAGATCTGGATATGTGAGATACCCAGCGCGGCATAGCCCGCGAGTTCTTCTGCAATAACCTCAGGCCCACCATTTAGCGGCACGATGGCGTCTGTATCAACCCCGCCCGGCAAACGTTCCCACCAAGGATCGGCGCTGGCATCGGCAACCAGAACCGTTGCCGTCCGCGCTATCTCTGCCGGGTCGCGACCGATTGCCCGGCAGGCCTCGTCGACGTTTTCCATGTTTTCACGCGCGCCTTCAACAGTATTGCGCGTCTTGTCGTAATACACATTCCATTGGTCGGCGTAACGCGCAATGATGCTGAGCATTCTAGGTGTTACCCCGCCGATAAGCAGTGGCGGGCCTTCGGGGCGCGGGCCGCCCCGAGGTTTCAGCTCGCAGGCCGGTGCCGAGTAGTACTCACCGTCGAAATCTACAGCGCCTTGCTTGAGTAGTCCATGCATGATTTGGACGGCTTCTTCGAACTTGCTGATTTTGTTGTCGTAGGGATAACCAAACGCGCGATATTCGTAACGGTGGTAGCCGGCACCCACGCCGAGAATCAGACGCCCATCGCTGACTTCTTCAAGTGTGTCGGCCATTTTCGCCAGCAGTGCGGGGTTGCGAAAACCGGTACCCAGCACCAGCGTGCCCAGTTCGACGCGCGTGGTGATAGCCGCCAAAGCCGTCAGCAGCGTCCAGGCCTCCCAGTAGCCACGCGGGGAGTCCTCGCCTTCGAGCAGATAAAGAAAATGATCGACCAGCCATATGGAGTCGAAACCGGTGTCCTCTGCGAGCCGCGCCATCGCCGACATGTCGGACCAGCGGCGCGTACCGGGGCCGCGCATCCCGTCGCCCTGCGGCATCAAGAGCCCTATCTTCAGCTTGTCTGGACTCACAACTTCTCTTTCGCTCACAAGCGTCCCCCTCGGTTTATTGTTATGTGTACGTCGCGTCGATAATGGCAGGCGGCAGGGAGGCGAAGACTATTGCGGATCCAACAGGTAGTTGTCGCCCTCGCGCATGTTTTCCTGGAGCCAAGTTGCGGCGTTTGGCCCGGTTGGTTGAAGCAGTGGTATTTCACTGCGCTCATTGGCAATCTTTGCGCGGAGTTTTTCCGTGCCCGCTTCGTCGAGTTCAAAGGTCGCGGGATCGAGCACAACGCCGTATACATCACGCGCCGTCTCGAAGCTGATGACCTCGTCGCGCACGTGCTCGCAAACTTTGTCAGCGGGACGTTCCAGCGGATCGCCAAAGCCGCCGCCACCTGAGGATACACCCACCCAGGTTTGCCCTACATCGATGCGCATGTAACCTTTCGCTGAGCAGAAATCGCGGTGCCCGGTGTCGAGCGTTTCGCGGTAGTTACCGCCACCGATGCCACTGGTACCGCCGAACACACCGAACGGCGGGTTGGCCGCGCCGTCGCCAGAGCCGAAACAATCCATCGGGGCGCTGTAGGGGCGGGTAACAACTCTAATGCCAGCGCCGCCCATCGTTCTGCCGTGGCCCATTGAATCCGTTTCAATCTGGTTGTAGTCGACCATGAACGGATAGAGCAGCTCGCACATCTCGGTACTCATGATCTTGAGTCCGCCGAGCGCAGACGACAGCATGATTAACGGCCAACCGTCGGCGGTCATTGACGCGCCGCCGCCCGACGCACCATTAAAAAAAACAGCCGCCCATTCGGCCGGCGCGTCTCCACGGTTGTCGATGCCAGACAGCGAGGGCACGCATTGGAAACCGGCATAGCCCGCCGAGGTGCGCTCAGGCGTTGCATGGGCCAACGCTTTCCACACCGCTTCTTGCTCTTGGGTTGCGGGGCACAGCGTCGCCATGGCGGTTGCGGCAGGATATTTGGCGTTGACGATTGAACCTTCGGGGGCTTCACAGCTAATGTGCCTGAGGCAACCATCGTTATGCGGAATTTCGGGATCGATCGCGCAGAGGATTGGAATGCCAGATGATGCTTGCATTACGCCCTGCGTGCCGTTAGCCCCGCCGGCGCCCTGTGGCGAGCTCCCGGTGTAATCAACGTGCACCTGGTCGTCATTAATTGTCACTGCTGCCCGCACCGTGAGGTTGGTATTGCCCATGCCGTCGGAGTCGATCCACGATTCACCGACATAAGTGCCATCTGGGATACTGCGTAGATCTTGGCTCGCGCGCCGATCCGCGTAATCTAGCATCGCCTCTATATACAGAGAGAGCTCCTCGGTACCGTACTCATCAACCACTTCGATCATTCTTCGCTTGCCGGTCCAAATCGAGCCGAGCTGAGCTTTCAAGTCTCCGTAAAGCATGTCCCGATAGCGCACGTTCGCCAAGTACATATTAATGACGTCCTGGCGCGGTTCGCCGCGTTCATAAAATTTAATTGGCGGAAGTTGCAACGCTTCCTGCCACACGTCTTTGGCGCTTGGCGCGATACTAGTCGGTTCGTAGGCCCCGCAATCAAGCTGATGGCCTTTGGTCACCGACCAGAATAGATGCTCACCCTTGTAGAACACTGGGCAGGCGGTGACGAAATCACCAACGTGGGTGTTGCCGCTGTAGGGGTCGTTGCTCACGATGACATCGCCATCGTAAACGTTCCCCTCGAAAGCGTCGACCATCGACTTCAAAATCAAATGCAGTGAATTGGTGTGGATCGGCAGCGCGTCCATCATGCAGACCTGACGCGCTTTGACATCGTAAATGGCGCACGAGAAATCACGCGATAAAGCTAGGATTGACGTCCACGACGTGTGCTCCAGCGTAAGTGTCATTTCCCGCGCAATGGTATTGAAGCGATTTAGGATCACCGAGAAGGTGATGGGATCCATATTGTCGTCAGTAAGCAGTGGAATACTGCCTTGTTCGTTACCGATGTCAGTATCAGATTGCACCACGCTCATGAAGTCTTCCCCTGTTGTGTCCAGCTAGTCAATGCTAACACACGATGATGTTGCCAGGCCGTGACCATCAAAGCGCCCTAGGCGAGTAACGGATTACGTAATGTTTCTGTGATTGAACGCCGAGGCTGCCGAGCTCGATCGGCTGCTACAGTGGACTGCTTCTCCCGTCGCGGAGCAGATTTTCCTGATCCCGTCCTTTCACCCAGCCGAGGCTCGGACCGCTACGATACCCGATGATTCGTTGCCCCTCGTTTGAAAGCTTGGCGGCCACCTCCGGTGGCACGGCGATGTATTGGTTCTCTTCCTGCCGCGCCCAGTCCGCGATATAGGAGGCAAAAAATGCGCGCCGGCCGTCCTCCGCCTCACTGGCGCCGGCACCGTGCAGGGTCCTCGACAGCCACGCGACCGCTGAGCCTTTCGGCATCTCGGCCGAGGTCACCTCGTCCGGCTGCGCGATCCGATCTTCGGGCCAGTGGTTGCTACCAGGTACGACACGCGTCGCGCCGTTATCGGCTCGAAAATCAGAGCCCGCCCAATTCACTGACAGGTCGAACTCTCGAATCCCCGGTAAATGAGCCACCCAGGGTTGATAGATGGCGGTCTCGCGGTGCAGGCACTGGTTCTTGGCACCACGGCCAACTTCAAGCATGACTGTGGCACCGAGTGTGTAATGGTGGCAGTAGGGGCCTTCGTCACCCGTACCGTGCGCGATCAACTGGCTGCCGCCGTGGCCATCGTCGACAACCTCGAGTTGGCGAAAGCTGGTATATGGCCAGACGGCGTCCGCTTCTGGGGCGTCCGCCGTTGGCGACATCGGTTCGTGTGGCTTCAGGATCGCGTCGGCGACCTGGAGCATCTTCGGATGGAGTACGAGCCGCTCGACGTAGGTCGGACTGATTCCGGCAAGGCCGCCAATGGTCTTGTTTCCCGCTGGCCACAAGATGTCGCCCCCGGCTGCGCGTTCGTGCTCAGCGCTGTTTCCGAGGATCTCATCGTAGACATCGTCCATCAGCGCCGGCGGCAACAGATTCAACAAGATGACCCCGCCGTCTCGGATTAGTGCCTCGGCGATATCATCGATTGCCGCGTCGGCTTCGAAACTTACAAGAGACTTTGCCATCGCGCTTACCCTCCAACGCAGTCGTAGTCGGATGAGCTTAACACGACCAGAGCTGCTGGTGCACGAACAAGGTCGAGCGACTTAGGCGGAGCTGAGCTTATCGAAATAATTCTTATGTTGACCTAAACATGGAAGCGGAAATGCTTATACGGAGTCCAATTCAGTTAACCAAAGGTTTTAATCAAAGCCGCGATATCTTCGCCTCCTAACCCTGCCGCATTTGCTTGGCGGAATCTATCGGCGAGAAAATCTAAGAAAGCACTGGGGCAATTGGTTTCGTTTGCTTGATCGACGATATGCTGGAAACCATCGGTCCAAAGCGCGATAGAATTTACGGGTTCGTCATAACTTTCATTGGCGATAACCTCGGTCAACATTTTGATCCGGTTATCAGACGCAACCGTCTCGCCAAACGTTGATGCTTTAAGACCGCTCGCTTGGCACAGCGCAATCCCCTGCATCGCACCCATGAATGCACCAAGACGTTGGCACAAGAAGGCTAGATCGAGCAGCGATGCAGCATCAATTTGCGCGCCCGCGTGTGCCGCTTTCCCGGCCAGTAACTGCAACGTCGCGCGCGATTTTTGCCACGTTTTCTCATTGCCGGCAACAAGTATGACCGCGTCGGGTTCACCAATTATGTGCGGCGCGCCGAGAATAGCGCCGTCTAAATAAGATGCGCCGCGTGCGGTTAACCAATCGTTCAGTGCGTGGGCTTCGTGCGTACGACCGGTGCTTAGCTGAATAATCGTGCGACCGCTAAAGACCGTTTCGTCCTTCACAGAGCGGAATAGCTCGAGGGTTGACGAATAGTCGCGCAGGCAAACGATCACCGTTGAACTTGCTGCGACAGCAGCGTCGATGGAGTCTGCTGCTTGCGCGCCGCGGTCGACGAACGATGCCATCTTGGAAGTTGTTCGATTCCAAACGGTCAAATTGTAATCATTTGAAATTAGGCAATCCGCGAGAGCGATACCCATTGGGCCGAGGCCAATCTGAGTGATAGAGGTCATAGATTCAGTCTTAATAAAAGTTCGTTTCAATTGAACCAGATGATCGCGCAGAATCTCGTTTAATGCCAGTAACAGCGGTCTGAAGAGAAATTGAAGGCGGTGGGGGATCGCGATGCTCGTTAACGAGGTGCCAAATAGAAATATTTGGCGGAAATATTACCGCTTAGGCGTGTTACCATAATAACACCGATTTTGCGGTTTGCCCTCTTGGTTTATCATAAGAGTTCAACACTAAATTTCTTTATCTAACGAATCGTGAATCGACCCATTCGGTTCCAAGTAAAACTATGGCAGCTACAAGTAAATCAATTTCTCCAGAAACAGCGCGTGATTACGAAGTCATTATTATCGGTGCCGGCGTGGCCGGTATTTACCAGATAAAGCGTTTTAAAGATCTTGGTATCAAAGCAACCGTGCTCGAAGCCTATAACGATCTGGGCGGCACGTGGTACAACAATCGTTATCCTGGTGCGAGGTTTGATTCGGAGAGTTATACCTACGGTTATTCATTCTCCGAAGAGCTGTTAGACGAATGGCATTGGAAAGAGCAATTTTCGCCGCAGCCCGAAACGCTTAAGTATTTAAATTACGTTGCTGATAAGTTTGATCTGCGCCCGTATATGCAGTTTGGCTGCCGTGTATCGTCAATGACGTTTGATGAATCAACGAATACCTGGACTCTCTTGCTTGAGGACGGCCGAAAGTTAACGACGCATTTCGTCGTGACGGCTGTCGGCGTGCTATCTATTCCAACCATGCCGAAAATAGAGGGTGTGGAGACCTTTAAAGGACTGTCCTTTCATCCGTACTTCTGGCCGCATGATCCACCAGATTTATCGGGTAAGAAAGTAGGCGTGGTCGGCACCGGTGCAACGGCGATTCAATTTATTCCTGAGATTGCGAAAGTCGCCGGGCATCTCAAGGTGTTTCAACGTCGGCCCAATTGGGCGGCGCCGTTGAATAACGGACCAATTACGGAAACGGAAATGGCTGACATCCGTTCGCGCTACGATGAAATTTTCGCAGCCTGCGAGCGCAGTCCCGGGGGATTCGAACACATGCCCGATCGACGCGGGTTTTATGATGTGACCCCTGAGGAACGTCGTGAACTTTGGGATCGACTTTACGACGAACCTGGCTTTGCCATTTGGTTGCAGAACTTCGTCGAAATTTTTACCGAAGAAGAAGCGAACGCAGAATTCTCCGAATATATTGCTGAGCGCACTCGCGAACGGGTGAATGATCCTGTGTTGGCCGAAAAATTAATTCCCAAAGATCACGGTTTTGGCATTCAGCGCGTGCCAATGGAAACCGGCTATTTCGAAACCTACAACCGTGATAACGTTGAGCTCGTTGATTGTTCGGAGACACCAATTCAACGTATTGTCCCGGAAGGCATTGAAACCTCTGGTCAAGTCCATGATCTTGACGTCATCATATTGGCGACTGGATTTGATTCATTCACTGGGGCGTTTGATCAAATTGATATTCAAGGCCGTGATGGTATTAAGCTCAAGGATAAATGGGCGGACGGACCGGTGACCTACCTCGGATTGACCGTTACAGATATGCCGAATTTCGTGATGTTGTCCGGCCCACAGATCGCGGCGACGAACTTTCCGCGCGCGGTGGAACTGGCGGTTGAATGGACGACAGACTTCCTCTCGCACATGAGGGACAAGGGCTACGATCGCTTTGATATTGAATCCGATGCAGAGCAACAGTGGTTCGATCACGTTGTGGATATGTATCAAGGCCTGTTGTTACGAAAAGCGCAAAGTTGGATCACAGGTTACAACTCAAATGTTGATGGCCATGAATACGGAAAAATGCGCTACAACATTTACAACGGTGGCGGCCCTAAGTACGCAAAGACATTACGGCAAGTTGAGGAAAACGATTATCGGGGTGTGAAGTTTTCCAAGTAGCTGCGGGATATTAGATATCGATCGGTTCCTGCCGATTGATGAGTCTAATTTGGCAGATCGCCGTACGACGAGAAGCACATAACCGCCTCATCTGAGGTAGTTCATTCAAGTGACCGTGACAGCGTTTTGTCGCTCAAATCTCACGCTCATTTTTAGCGAACAGAAACTACCTAATTAACGCTTGTCGCATCACTTCCTCGGGATATAATCAGAAGACAACCGGGGGAACATCGGTGTGCCATGGTAGCCCAAGTCGACAATCAAGTCGTTTACACGGATAGAGCGTACGAATCTAAACGTCATGAGAGGACCATTCGTCTTCTCACGGCTGGTATCGCGCTGATTTTTATTCACGCTTTTATCTGGTCTATATGGGGTTTTGCCACCAACGAATTCGAACTTCAGGTGGTTAACTTGTTTTTTGCGGTTTGTGCGATAGTTGTTGCTGCGCTTCGACACAGCTTGCAACGTCAGACGCTCGCGCATGTCGTACTCTCTCTCGCGTTTTGTTACTCAACAGCCGGTGTAATCTTTTTTGATGGCATGGTGCAAAGCCAATCACCCATCGAACACTTGTGGTTTATCGTTGTTGCCGTTTCCGCATGGTTAATACTGGGTCTGGACGAAAATTCTAAAGATCGCGCTTATGCGAATATTTACGTTATCGCATGTTTCATCATGTTCATGTTGGTTGAACTGCCAATCATTGAGGTGCCACCAATCGCGCCGCAACCTTTAGAGAGTAGGCCGCTCGCGCATTCGGTCACTAAGATTATTTTGTTTAGCTTTTTGCTCGCGATAACCAATATCTATATGCGCGATATCCGTTCGGCACAAAAATTCCTCACTATTGCGAATGAAACTTTAGAGAGCCTGGTCGAAAACGTGATGCCAAAAGCGGTCAGTTCGCGCTTAAGACTGGAAGGGAAAACCTTCGCGCAAGGGCACCCGACAGCCAGCGTCTTATTCGCTGACCTCGTTGGATTTACCGATATATCAACGCGCATGCCGCCGATGGCGCTAGTTCAATTGCTGGACGAGTTATTTAGTAAATTTGACCGTGTCACCGAAGAAATGGGTTTAGAAAAAATCAAAACCATTGGTGATGCGTATATGGTCGCGGCTGGGTTACCAGAAGCGCGAGAGGATCATGCGGTTGCTTTGGTTGAGCTTGCGATACGCATGCGCGCTGAAATTTCGGAACACCCTGAACTGGGGATTCGTTTCGGGATTAACTCAGGCGAAGTGGTCGCCGGCGTGATTGGCCGCAAACGGCTTTTTTATGATCTGTGGGGTGACACGGTAAATATCGCGTCCCGCATGGAATCGCACGGCCGCAAAAACCAAATTCAAATTACTAAAGCCACCTATGAACTTATTAAAGATGAATTCGATTGTGAATACCGCGGTAAAGTTGCATTAAAGGGGCTTGGTGAAATGGATGCTTATATTGTAAGCGGCCGAAAAGCGGCCTGAAATTGATTAGCAGATAGGGGATTTAGTGCCTACCATGCATGCAAATCGCCCGCCAAAGTTTGGGAATAAAAACCACCAGTCGGCCCATCATCATCTAGCGTGGCCAGCCACACGGCGGGCGCCGCACCTTCTTCAACACTAAACGGTGCATTTGCGCCGCCCATGTCTGTTCTCGAAACGCCAGGCGAAGCGGAATTCACTTTGATATTAGTATTAGCTAATTCGTTAGCAAACTGAATGGTTAAAGTGTTCAGAGCACATTTTGATGCGCGATAACCTGGCGCCACCACGCCAAATTGTTCACTACTTCGGTCGGTCATCGCCGCCACGGAGCCAAGGTCACTAGACATGTTAACGATTCGGCCGGCTGATGACCGTTTTAGTACGGGCAAGAATGTTTGAATCGTCGTGAACGCGCCAAAAAAATTGGTTTCAAAACTCTCACGTAGATTTTCGATAGAGAGCTCGCTAGCCGCGGTGCCAAAGTCTAATAGGACGCCGGCGTTATTAACCAAAGTATCGAGCAGATTGAAGGACTCGCAGAAGGTTTCGTAAGCGTGAAGAACGCAGGGCGATTGTGAGACATCCATCTCCAGAGGCGTTGCGGTTAGCCCCATATCGGTTAGAGCGGCTGCGGTTTCGTCTGCTTTGCTCAAGGTCCGGCAAGCGACGACAACATGGTAGCCTTTTTGCCCCAGCTGTTTAGAAATCTCGAATCCCAACCCGCGATTTGCGCCGGTCACTAGCGCTGTTTTCATTGCTAACTCCCTTCTCGTTTAGATTCGCCCGCAGGCAGACTTTAACAAGTTAGTTCCTTACGTGCATCCGTTAGCAGCGGATCATTTGTCCTGCCGCATAATGCTCACATATCATGGCATATCCTAACTACAAATAATCGGGTAAGTAATGCGTTGGGTACTACGTTCCAAAATCCATAAAGCGGTTGTCACTGAAGCCAATCTAAACTACGTGGGCAGCATTACAATCGATGAAGATTTGCTGGATGCCGTGGGCATGTGGGTTGGTGAGAAAGTTCAAATTGTGAGTAACACTAGTGGCGCTCGGATAGAAACTTACACGATTGCGGGTGAAAGAGGCAGTGGCGAGTTCTGCATCAACGGCGCGGCGAGCCACTTAATCGACGCGGGTGAGGAGATCATCGTCATGGGCTATGAGTTGGCGGACTCACCAATATCGCCACGGGTCATACTAATGCATGATCAGAATTCTCGATTCGAACAACTCTATGAACAAGCAAATCAATTGAGCAATTAACTTAAGCGAGCGAGGGTTATTATGAACTACGATTATCTGCAATTCGAACAAGAAGGCCATCTAGCGGTAATCACCCTAAACCGCCCTGAGCACATGAATGCGCTGCATATGGAAATGTCAGAAGAGTTGCTCGATGCCGCTTTTCGCTGCGATACTGATAAGCGTATTCGGGGCGCTGTTATTACAGGCGCTGGCAAAATGTTTTGTGCCGGCGGCGATTTGAAAACCTTTCTCGCGGCTGGAGACGAAATTTCTGGGTTCGTCACTAAAATGGCGACAATCTTGCACGCCGCGATCGCGCGATTTAACCGAATGGACCCGCCCGTTGTCATGGCGATAAACGGTACGGCCGCTGGAGGCGGGTTTAGCTTTGCTCTATCTGGCGATTATTCTATCGCTTCCGAGCAGGCTAAGTTCGTCTCGGCGTACACAAGCTCCGGATTAAGCCCCGATGCTAGTTCCACCTATTTCATTGCCAAGCACGTTGGTTTGTTGCGGGCGAAAGAACTTGTGTTGACCAATCGAGTATTAAATGCTGAAGAAGCATTAGCGTGGGGTTTGGTCAGCCGTGTCGTGCCTCATGACAACTTAATGGAGGAGGCCCTAAAACTCGGAACGACTTTGTCTAACGGCCCAACAAAGGCTTACGGTATGGCAAAAAAACTTTTGCATACTGCCTATTCCGAAAGCATGGAGTCACAACTCGAATTCGAAAGCCAGGGCATTGCGTCCATGATGCGCACAAAAGATGCACAAGGGGCGCTGAAATCTTTTGTCGAGAAATCGAAACCGGCGTTCTCAGGCGAGTAGCACTAGCTGTTATCAACGGCGTTTTTTACTTCACGCAGTCGCGCCATGACCTGCTCGAATTCCGCGAACGTTTCGTAGCGGGACGACTGAATGTAGTGTTCGACGCCTAGTTCTTTACAGGCGTTTAACTGCTCAATTGCAACTGCATTGTCCTCTGGCAAAGAACCAATAGTTAAAATTGCGGGCGTTGGACGCCCGGCCGCGTCGGCCATCTCTTTGAGCCGTGCGATCCTTGGTGCAAGTTTTTCAGGATCAACGCCAATAGGAAGCCAGCCGTCCGCGCAACGGATCGTCCGCTCTAATGCTTTGTCGGTCATACCGCCAACGTAAATGGGCGGACAGGGCGGGCGCGGACGTGGCCATCCAGCCGACTATCTGGCTGGCGTAGTTGGCCCCAAAGATGAATCCGTATTTGAGGATAGCCACGCCTAGAAAGATTAGCGCAATCTGGAACAGGGCCTGCATGGATGCGCCTGCTTGGATGCCATCAATAAAGAGACGCATCACTTGGGGGATGATCAGCTGAACACCGATACTGCTCAGTAAGAGAATAGCCAGTGTAAGAACTCGAAATCGTTGGGCTTGCAGGCGCGTAGAGAGTAGCGCCCAATAGTGCGCGATTGGAACCGTCATGAGTTGTTCTCCCTATAACAATTAACGAAAGATGTGGAGACCTTCCAGAGTAACCGTGTTGGTCAAGGGTTGATGAAGCAGAAGGAACTTGGTCATCCTGGAAGGGTAAATGGAAGCCGGCCTAGACGATAATGGCATATACGATAATGGCATATGGTCAATGCAGCCAAGGCGGTCGACCAGTAGGGTGAAAGGGGGTAGACCGTACATCCTTGAGGAAAGGAAATGGATCTTTGTGTGGGTTTACCCAACTCCCATAAGCGAACATGCGGTATTCGGTTCCCCATAAGTCGGCTTTCAAAGGCAAGTCTTCCGGCGTTACGGCCAAACGTAGAATCGGGCGAACAGGTGTGCGGCTGGTCCACTCCTCCCAATACTCGAACGATTCAGGGGGTAGCGCATAGACCGTTCCATTCCGCCAGGGATCCCGACGTAAGCCAGTAATACCAATGGTGAGCTTGTAGTAGCGGCGATCTAACCCTTGATCTTCCTTGTCGGCCAAAGTACCATCTTCCCGTAGATCAAAGAAGCCATTGTGCAGACCAAAACAGCGTCCTCGATGAATC